>JAISSJ010000072.1 GCA_031273195.1 Candidatus Fibrimonas sp. | reverse complement strand
TCTTTGGGTTAAAAATAATACTCCCAATTCAAGAGCAGCGGGAAAAACGGGAACTGGTAAATTTTCTCTTCCTTGGGCGGGTTCTCTTCCGTGCGGTAGAATGTGTAGAACAGATTATTGTGGTCGGTTAAATTCAGAATTGTAAAACCGAAATTCCATTTGTCCTTTTTGCCCCAGTCAATCAATTTTGTGTCCAAGCGAAAATAAGGGGTTTGCAGCGTTGTGTTGCGGTTGCCTCGCAGGGATATAACTCTATAACCCGGAAACTCCCTGTCCATTTCGTATTCCGCCAGATAACCCAAGTAGGGAGTGAAGGGCATTCCGCTTGCCCATTTCAGTTGAAAAGAAGTGCGCAGAAAATGATTCCTCTCAAACCAATTGATGGATAAATCCGCCTTTAACGCATAAGGCTGGTGCCAGTTCGGAAAATAAGCCTTGTTCGGGCCGTCTTTGAAAACAGACCACCCCTGATTGAAATTCACGCTGCCGCTGATAAAACCATCCGGCTTTTGCAAAGAGACCTCGTAGCCAAAGGAATAACCCTCGCCGGTCATAATCATATCGCCTAGGGATTCTATTTGGCTTGAAGTAGAATCGTCCATGCTATTCTGGCTGTATATCGTTAAATTGTTCTGCGTTTTGTAGTAGGCTTCCGTGTTGAAATTGAACATCCCGAAAATGTTGGAACGGGAATAGCCTATTGCGGAAAGTATTGAATTTGACGGCTTTATCTTTCCGTTTATTGCGGTTTTGCGTGATGGATAGTAAAATTCGTTCAACGCCTCCTGGTCGGAAAACATGAGGTTGTTTAAGTATTGCAAATAATAACCCGTGTGAAATTCCAGCTTCTGGTTCTCCGCAAATTCCCACGAGGCGGCAAAACGCGGTTCAACCCCAAAATGCTCCGAAAGCGCATGGTAGTTGAATCTAAATCCGTATTGCAGTTCCCAGTCTCCCGGCCGCCAGGTATCTTGAGCGTATAAAATATGGTGGAATGCCTGCGGCTTGTCTTCAAATTTTTGCCCGCTCATCTGAATATCCTGCACAAAGGAAATTTCTGAAAATTCCAAATCATAGCCAAATGCCGGAGTGTGCTCGTCAATTCCCAAATATGAAAAAGACTGGCGGCTTGCCAGCGTGTAAACACCGTTTTGCATCGCCAGCAAATCCTCTATTTCAAAATCCTGATGAAATTCGCTGTAGGATAAACCGCTGTTCCATCTCCATCTATCGTTTATCTTCCATTGGAAATTTACGGGAATCACCGTGTTTCCCCACTCCACAAAGAGCGGCGAAAAGTTTAAAATATCCGCACCGGTGTATAAGGCTACGTGCAGACTTTTGTCTTCGCTGAATTCGTAATCAAAGGCACCCTGAATATCCGTGAATCCGTAATCCACTGAAAAGTCGGTTGCTCCTGCGGCTTTTAGTGCGTCCAGAATTTGCTTTATATAAGTGCTGCGCGCCGCCACCACCCACCTGGCGTTTCCCTGATGCCCTTCGGTGTGCGCCTGCGCTGCAAAAGTGCTGATTTTTATGGAATTTTTTGAAAACCATTCGTCCAAAGTGTCGCTCCCGCCTTTCCTGCTGTTTATGGCGGCAACAGAACTCAGGCGGTTGCCGTATTCGGCGGGGAAACCGCTTTTGTAAAATTTGACCTCATCCACAGCCTCCACCAGAAAAGTTGAGAAAAGCCCAAAGAAGTGTGTTGGCGAATAAACAATTCCGTTGTCCAGCAAAAACAGATTTTGGTCGCTCGCACCGCCTCTCACATAAATCTTTGTGCTAAAATCCGAGCTGGAAACAACCCCCGGCAAAGCCTGAATGCTGCGCATAACATCTGCCTCTGCAAGCCCCGGCATTCTCTTTATGCTCTTTGCACTGACAACCGATTCGCCCAATTTTCGCTTGGGCTTTTTGCGCAACTGCACCACAACTTTCCTCAGTTCAGTGATTTGCTCGGTTGCCAAATCCTGCTGCAAAGTGTCAGCAACCGATTCCTCGTCACTCTCAACTCTCAACTCTCCACTCTCAACTCCCGAACTCCCATCGTCAAACCAAATCACATTCTCCTTGCCCTGTATTTCCGCAGAGAAAATGGAATCTTGCCCCAGGTATTTCAGTTCGTAGCACTTTTCAAGTTCCGAGTTTACGCATATATTCCACGCAGTGTCTTTTGGGAGTTCCAGTTTGAACTGTTCGTTGAAACGTGCTGTGATGGTTGTGCCGGTCTCAATTACCTCAATTTGCAAGGAATCCCTGCCCGCAAAGTCAGGGTCTGATACAATACCGAGAAAAATGAGAAAAGCAGAGAACACTATTCCTTATCGTATGCGGAAATTGGGCCTACTGTCACGGTATTGTAGCCGCCATCCACATACATGATTTCGGAAGTCACTCCGCAAGAGAGGTCGCTCAAAAGGAAGTATGCTGCGCCGCCAACGTGTTCCGGAATGGTGTTTTCGCGGAGAGGGGCTATTTTGCGGTGGATTTTCAGCAGGTCGGTGAAATCGCTGATGCCTCGTGCTGCGAGTGTGTTCACAGGGCCGGCACTGATGGCATTAACCCTGATTCCCTCCGGGCCAAGATCGTAGGCCAGGTAGCGAACTATGGATTCCAGCGCGGCTTTTGCAACTCCCATTACATTGTAGTTTTGAACAACCTTTTCGCTGCCGAGGTATGTGAGAGCCAAAATAGAACTGCCTTTTACCATTAAAGGCTTAAAGGCCCTGGTCAAGGAAACAAGGGAATATGCGGAAATATCCATCGCTTGCAAAAACACATCTTTGGGGGTTGGCAAAAACTGGCCTTCCAGATAAGTTTTATCCGCAAAACCTATGGCATGAACAAAAAAATCGCACTGGCCTATCTCGGCTTTATACTGTTCTGCGACTTTTGAAATATTTTCTTCGCTGGAAACATCGCAGTCATAGAGCTTGCACCCGGAATAACCTTGGAGAAGTTTGTCTAAATTGCGTTTTAAGCGTTCACCATTGTAACTGAATGCCACCTCCGCACCTTCGTCCAAAAGTTTTTTCGCTATGCCCCAGGCTATAGAGCGGTCGTTGGCAACGCCAAAAATAATGCCTTTTTTTCCTTTCATTGACATGAGGACTCCTATTTTTAACTCCTATTCTATATCTTCACCGGTTGATCCAAACGCCGGCTTTTGCAAAAATGTCTTTGTTAGAACGCTCAGGCAATGCTTTGGTTTGAATCCACTTAAATTCTTCTTTGCCGCATATTCCAAACTTGCGGATTAAATTCTCTTGAGCCTCTTCGTAAGAGGCTGCCATTTTCAATTTTTCTTCATCATCAACATGTTCCATTTGTTCCGCCCATTCCTGCCCCATAATAACCAGAGCTTCGCCCGCCTTATTGAAATTACGGGCTTTTTTGTAGCTGATTTTCAAGTCTGGGGGTTCTTTGAATTGCTCTACAGCAGGCTCAATGTAATCGTCATCTGAAAATTCCACCTCTTCTTCTACTTGAATTACCTCTTCCTTGCAGGAAACAAAAGCTATTACCCAAAAAAGGCAGAATAAAGCTTTACCGAAAGAGGCAAAATGACGCATACGGTAAAAATAAAAAAATTTTTTACAGAATACAAGGTTTTTATGAGAAAAAGCAAAAATAATGGGTTAAAGGTGTGAAAAAGCTAAATAAGATGAATAATCCTCGCTATTCGGCCCCAACGTATGTCCGCAGGCAAGTAAATCCAGGTCCAGGGTTTTAACAACTCTACATCGGATTCCTTTTCTAAACTGAAATATACTATAAATGCTTTGGCTTTGATATTTCTCGTGCTTACAAAACCCCAGTAGCGGCTATCGGCAGAGTTGTCGCGATTATCGCCCATCATAAAATAAACTTTGTCCTTTATTTTGTACTCGGAAACAGGCTTGCCGTTTACCAGTATTTGCCATTTTAGCTCCAGTTTTGCCGGCTCGTCCAGGGAATCGGCATTTGCGGCCAAGCGAGAGTTCTCAAACTCCACATTTGCTTCCAAATCTTCCAACTGGGAACCGTCAAAGGCATCGTAGCCAACCAAGCGACTGCCGAAAAGGCTTTTTTGCAGTACATTGGGATTGTGGCGCATTAAAAATCCCGTGCGGGCAAATTTGCGAAAAAAGCTCAGGCTCATTTTGCCGTTAATGGTATCCCCTATTTTAAGCCCTTGGGGGGTCACGTGGTTTTGTCTGAAAATCTCATTTATCAACAAATATTTGTGATTTTCTATTGGCACTTGAAAATCCTCAAAAACATAATCTTGCTGTTCCAGCCCGTTTTGGGTTAAAGAGATGCCAAACTCAACCAGGCTATCGGGCATTTCCTGAACCATAAGGGAGCGAATCCACCACAAATCGCGGGTGGAAAGGGTATCAAAACTTATGGTTTCGTCCGGTTCCGGCAATCTTATCTCCTTCAGGTTGTCGCGAGGGGAGCTCCCTCTGGACTTCTCTGTATATTTGCCGAGACCCCCCACTTTTTTTTCAACGCCGTCTAAAAACAGTTTGCCTTCTTTAACGGCAATTCTTTGGCCGCTTTTTGCAACGCACCTTTTTATGTAGTCTTTTGGGCCATCCGCATAATGGATGAGCTTGGGGCTGCCGCTTGGGGCTTGGCTATCCCAGAAAAAATTGCCAAACATCAAAGCGTTTGCAAGATGTGTGTAGCGTTTGTTATCGTAGTCGGGGTATTCGGGTTCGCCCGGGTAGCGGAAAATCACAATTTCACCGGTATCCGGCTCGGAAACAGGGATTTTGCCGTTGGAAAACGGAATGGGAACGCCGTAAACAAACTTTAAACCTAAAAGAAAATCACCTTCAAAAAGAGTGTCTTCCATGGAACCGCTTGGAATTTTAAATGCTTGTATGGCAAAGGCTATCACCACTAGCGCAATGGCTATAGGTATAGCGAATTCTCTTATAAAGGCTTTCAGAAATTTCATTGAGAGAGAAATTAGAATTTTCTATTTTATTTTTTGTTATGCCGCAAGGTCTTTTCATAGCAGGTACGGGAACGGGTGTGGGAAAGTCCTATACCTCTGCGTTTTTGCTTTCGCTTCTCAAAAGCTCAAAAAGGAGAATTCTATACTACAAACCTATTCAATGCGGAAAGCCCTCCGACACCGCCTTAATAAAGAAAATGGCAAAGCACAAGGCCGTAGCCTGCACCTACAGCTTGAAAACCCCAAGTTCGCCGCATTTCGCCTTTAAAAAGGAAAATGTGAAATTTGATAAAAAAGCCATAAGAAGTTTTTTGACTGCCGCAAAAAAGCGATATGATTTTATATTTGTAGAGGGAGCCGGAGGGGTAAGGGTTCCCATAACACAGAATTTTAACATGGCGGATCTGGCAAAGTTCTTCGGTTTTCCAGTTTTGCTCGTGACGCAGCCGGGTCTTGGCACTATAAACCACACATTGCTTTCAATAGACTATCTGAAATCAAAAAGCGTCGAAATCAGCGGTTTTATATTCTCTTGGGGAGACGGCGTGAATTATAACGATGAAATTGTTTTGGATAACGCCAAAACAATAGAGAAAATATCCAAGGTTCCGTTTTGCGGAGCTATACCCAAGCTGGGGTAAAAAGTCCATTTATCCTGCAAAAACTCCGTTTAGTCCTTGCAAACCCAAAAAAGGCTTGAGAAAGGAGATTTATTTATTTATTTTTGTGCCTTATGAGAAAAATAGCGTGTTTTTTGGCACTCGCCGCAGGCTTTGCGACCGCTGCAGGCACTCCTCTTAGCCTAAAACAGGCTTTAAGCGAAGGTTTAAAAGGAAATTTAGACATTCAAAGGTCAGAACTTGGCTCCGAAGGCATAGATGCACAGATAAGTGCCGCTTTTCGCAGCTATTTGCCACAACTAACCGCAAACGGCACGGCAACACGCCTATTTTTTAATGACCCGACGTCAATTATGCTCACCAATCCGGCATGGATTATGGCGCCGGAGAGCAATGTGAGTCCGGTTCTAATGATAGAGGGTCCTAAAATAAACTGGGGAGTGACCGGCGATATTAAATTAACCCAATTTTTATATGTGCCTCAAGCCTTAACGGGAATTTCAATGGCAAAAAAGGGCAAGGAAATAGATGCGCTTGGAAAGCAGGAATTAAAGGAGGGCATAATTTACGGAATAACAATGCAGTATTGGGCTATAGTTTATATGGAGGAAAATTTGGATGTTATGCAGAAGTCAAAGGATAATTTGAGCAAAACCAGGGAAATCATTGCAGCGATGGTGGAACAAGGCATAGTCAAAAAGAGCGATTTGAACACAATGGATATAAATCTCGCTTCTCTGGAAACGCAGATTGATAATTTGAAAGTTCAGATTCAAACCCAAAAAGACGCTCTTTTGCAGATTATGGGACGCACTCCGGGCGAAGGAATTGAATTGACGGACCGCCTAGGCACAGATTTCAGAAATACCGTTGATATAAGCGGAGACCCTTTGCAGAGTTCAATAACATTGAGAAGAATGGAACAGCAGGTAAAACTTCAGGAGATGCAGATAGATTTGACAAGGCAGGAAATTTATCCCAATGTTGTGGCTTTTGCGAGTTATGGCACGCAATCCGGCGGTGAAAAGTTTGGCGATGTCAAAGACAATTTTGCGGACAACGGCACTGTTGGAATAAGCTTAACGGTTCCGATTTTTGACGGGATGTCCAACAGCGCAAAACGCTCTAACGCCCGCATTCAAAAGAGGCAGCTTGAGATAGACATGGAAAAGCAGAAACTCGCTTTGCAAGCAACTTACGAGAGCGCAAAGGCCACTCTTTTTAACGCTAAAAACCTGGTTGAGCGCAACAAGGAAAATGTAAAACTCTCCGAAGAAAATTATCTGATGAAGGAACTAGAATACAAGGAGCAGGTTGCGCCGATAACGGATTTGCTAACCGCAGACAATAACATGCAAACGGCCCGTTCCAATCTGGTAAACGCTCTTTACACGGAAAAAACAGCGGAGCTGGCATTGGAACAGGTGTTAGGGGTTTTGCGCCAGAGGGCGGGGGAGTAAGAGAACGAGAAATAGACTTTGCCTTGAAATTCTTGCAGGAAAGGCTTAGTTTTGGGTTGAAATTATGGCATATCCACTATATGCTGTTGGGATATTTACCGCAAATTCCTGAGGGTAAAGATGTATAAAGCTGATTTTAATCAAAAATCTCGGCAAACCCTTGACAACCCCCCATTCTTTTTCTATATTTACCATCAAATGCCGTTTTTGACCAACATAACGCCCCCCTTTAGACCCTGCTACGCAGGGTCACTCTTTGACATAAGCTCTGCGGTGTGACAACATCAGGAAAATGGAGGGTATTTTACTATCTTCTATACAAGAGGCTTTTATGATGAAAGATGAATTAAAATTTTATTCTCGCAATCGTTCAAGGTTGAACAAAACCTATTGCAATGGGTATGTCCTCATTCACGGGTGCAGGGTGGTGGGGCATTTCAGTTCGCCAAAAGAAGCCTATAAAACCGCTTGCAAAAATTTTCCAAACGAAGATGTGCTTATTCAGGAATGTGGCAAAAAAACATTTCAGCCCCGTGTCTATAATCCAATGGTTGTGCTTTGAAGCCATTCGTCAAAAGATTTGCAAGTGCTTGAACTTTCAGAAATCAAAGAGGCGGATATTTTAATAGGAATGGATATTATAGGCTATGGGGATTTTCTTTTCACTTTGAAAAGAGAGCATAATATTTCCAGAGCCAAAATTTATTTTATGTCGCCATCTAAGGGTCTTATTGCGCCACCTTATAAACGGTCGCTTTGCTAATTCCAAACTAAACCCTATACTCAAACCCGTGGCATTTGTCATATTTTTATGGTCATTTCTTTTCTAAAGGCTGTAGATTTTAGAGTTCGTGTATATTTGCAGCCATCACCATTTTTCCAATTAGAGCAACCTAAAAAAGTACTATAGGGACCTGTTTTTTTCGTTAGATGACCTCCACAAAGCGGGCAGGTAAAAGATTCTCGTTCCATCTCTTTACCATAGCTACTTTTTAATTCAATAACAAAAACAGATTCCCTGTCCTTTAGCGTAAGCAAAATTACCTTTTTCTTTGCTCTTGTAAGTGCCACATAAAATAATCTGCGTTCTTCTGAAAAAGGATAGCTATCACTATTTTCCAAAAGTAATTCTAAAATTGGAGCATCTTGCATTTTACTTGGAAAACCCATGCGGGATTTCGTATTGTT
>JAISSJ010000070.1 GCA_031273195.1 Candidatus Fibrimonas sp. | reverse complement strand
GCTACAGGCGGCGGGATACACCCGTTCCCATCCCGAACACGGAAGTTAAGCCGTCCGCCGCCAATGGTACCTCGCCGATATGGCGCGGGAGAGTAGGTCGCCGCCGAGGTCCTTTATTTACGATAGCTAAGTCAGGTCTGCAGGCGTGGCCAAATTGGATTAAGGCATCTGGCTACGAACCAGAAGATTGCAGGTTCGAGTCCTGCCGTCTGCATTTTTAACATTTTTTCTCCTTTTTTCCTTATAATAATGTATATTTAATGAATTCATATGGAAAAAGTCAGACTAATATCTAAGGAACCTGAAAAGTGGGACTATTTTGAAAAAAATCTGTCCGGCTCATATGAGTTTGTAATCTCAAAAGCGGTGGGGAAAACCGATTTTTACGGAATAACTCTGGTAGCTACGGATGAAATAGAAAATATTAAGAAAATTATGGACTTTACGGAAAGAAGATTGCCTATTGTGTTTTTTGGCGAATCAGGTGATTTATCAACGGAAATTAAAGTAAGAAATTTGGGTGTGGTGGATTTTTTTTCCATTCCTTTTGATAAAGAATTGCTTCTTTTTCGTTTAAAAAACGCATCTGAAATGTCCAAGCTTTTGGGCTGGATGCGAATGATTAAGAAAGATATGATAAAAATACAAGATGGCATGGCGGAAACAATTGCAGAGGCAATAGAGAGCAGAGATGAAAATACAGGCGAGCATATAAAAAGAACCGCCATTATGATCTCCGTACTGGGGGAAGAATTTGTAGATAAAGGTGTGATTACAAGGGATGAATTAACCCTTATTGTGCGCGCCGCCCCCCTGCACGATATTGGGAAAATAGGAATTAAGGACGAAATTTTGTTGAAGCCGGGGCCGCTAACGGAGAGCCAGCGTTCCGAAATGCAGACACACACTGAAAAAGGGGCGGAATTGATAAAAAAAATGCAAAAACAATTTGAAAGCCATAATTATTTGAAATATGCTTACGACATAGCTTTAAATCACCATGAATTTTTTAACGGCAAAGGGTATCCAAACGGCAAAAAAGGCGAGGAAATTCCTTTTTGCGCAAGGCTTATGTCTGTTGTTGATGTTTATGATGCCTTGGTTTCCGATAGGGTTTATCGCAAGGGAATGTCGCAGGAAAAAGCTTTTGAAATTATTTTCAGTGGTGACGGCACCCAATTTGACCCTGTTGTGTTGGAAGCTTTTGACAGTTGCAAGGACTATTTGCTCTAATTTTCAAATTTTTCCTCCGTTTTTTTAAAAAAAAATGTATATTTCCATCTATAACTACTATTCTGCGAGGTTTGCGAATGAAATTTCCAAAGCTAATTGCGTGCAGTGTCTTGATGCTGCCTTTTGCTCTTTTTATGTCTTGCGAAAAAAAGGAAGATAAAGCCGGCGAATCTAAAGCAGCCAGTTACCCAAGGAGCCAGACTCTTTACCTATCTGGCTCTCAGTGGGGGGACCCAAACACTTTTAACCCTCTGGTAGAGCCTTGGCTGGTGGCTTGGCCGGCGAACGACCGTTTCAATATAATGTACGAACCTTTAACCGCTTACAACTCGTTAACCGGGGCAACAGAGCCTGTTTTGGGGATTCTAGTCTCTTATGATGTTGATAAGGTTGTAGTTGATATTCAGCCGGAGGCTAAATGGAGCGATGGAGTGCCCGTTACTTCCACCGATGTCAAGTTCATTTATGAATTGGGCAAAGAGTTCCCTCAGGCTCCTACCAATTATGTAGGCGATTTTGTAAGCGAGATAAAAGTGGATACTGTTGACGGCAAAGAGAGATTGTCTTTTATGGTTAATAAAACGGGTCGCAACAATCCGCTCGTTATATTAGACCAATTGCAAGCCATTCGCATAGTTCCCGCTCATGTATTTGGAAAGTATTTGGCGGAGAACAATAGGGATTTTGACGCTGTGAAAAAAATCAAATGCGATAAAGACCCTGTTGTTTCCGGGCCATATACCCTTGTTCACTACAATAACGAGCGCATAGTTCTGGTACGTCGCGATGATTACTGGGGAAACAAGGTTATGCACGATGGCGCGCTTCCGGCCCCGAAGTACATAATTCACCCTATATACAAAAACAACGACCATTTTGCCATAAACTTGCAGAAAGGCGCGCTTGATGCTTCTATGAATTACATTCCGCGCATAAACGATAAAAAGAAAGACGGCGTGAGCACATGGTATGATTCTCCTCCTTATTTTGTACCGGGTTCAATGCACTTTTTATACTTAAACACCACAAAGGCTCCGTTGAATGATAAAAAATTCCGCAGGGCGATGGCTGCTGCTATAGATTATACCGCTATTAGCCGCCGCGCTCTTTCCAATTATACTCCGGAAATGAAGCCGGGTTTAATTATGTCCGGCGGGCTTGAGAAAAAATTTTATAACGAAGAAGAAGTGAACAAGCATAGCGTTCCGCTAGGCGATAAGGAATATGCCAAAAAAGTGCTTAAAGATGCAGGTTATAAGCCCTTTTTTGATGAAAAAGGCAGTTTAAAATTCACTATAGGGCCAAAAGGCGATACCTTGCCTACTCTTTTAATTAAATCTCCCTCCGGCTGGTCGGATTGGGAAGCCATAGTGAATTTGGTGGTTAATCAGTTGCGGGAAGTGGGCATAGATGTTCGCGAAGGCTTTGTTGACGGCAGCCAGTATTGGCCGAATTTGCCTTCCGGCGAATTTGACATGATTATGAGAAAGCCGCCGGTTGCGGTTACCGCATCGCTTCCTTGGAATCGTTTCAATTCGGTGATGTCTTCACGCAATTGGCGCCCGGTTGGGGACGGCAATTCCATGAATGAAAACGAAGGCCGCTATAACAACCCTCAGGCACCGGATTACAACAAAAGGGTAGATAAGCTTTTAGACCTTATACCTCTGATTGCAGATGAAGATTCTTTAAAAACGGCCTATACCGAGCTTAACAATATATTCCTGGACGACCAACCTGTAATACCGGTTTGCCATTTGCCGGAGGAATATTATCAGTTCAGCACAAAGGCATGGACTGGCTGGCCAACAGAAAAGAATCCATTTGCTCCGCCTCAGCTTCCTTGGGTGGGCAGTGGTATAAATACTCTCTGGAGACTTAAGCCTGTTGAGTAAGCTTTTCTAAATTTGGAATGCTATGTTAAAAAAGTATCCTACCGTTCGTTATGTTTTGCTAAGGTCAATTTGGTATTTCCTTACCTTTTTGGTTGCGCTTGCGCTGAATTTCTTTTTGCCTCGCTTAGGTTCAGATCCTGTAGAGATAATGATGGCGCAAGGTTCGTACAGCAGCCCCGAAATTCGCAAGCAGACAGAAGAAAATTTGCGCAAAGAGTTTGGTTTGGTGGTTGTGGACAAGGAAGGCAATATAGTCAGGGACGAGAATGGGAATGCCGTTAAGGCATCTAAAGCTTCGCAGCTTGTGAATTATATAAGCCAGGTGTTCAGAGGAAATTTGGGAACATCGTTTGAAAATCAAAAACCGGTAGCGGAAATAATCATGGAGGCCCTGCCTTGGACTATAGCTTTGCAATTGCCTACAATCCTGTTCGGATGGATTTTTGGAAATGTGCTCGGTGCGCTTGCGGCTTACAGGCGCGGCGTGTTTGACAAGGTTATTTTCCCGCTTGCCCTTTTGATGAGTTCCATTCCTTTCTTTGTATTCGGAATGGTGCTAGTTTATTTCTTTGGAGTTGTGTGGGACTTTTTTCCTGCTATCGGTGGGTATGCTTCCGGTATAACTCCGGATTTCTCTTGGGAATTCTTGAAATCTGCGGGGTATCATTATATTTTGCCGTTCCTGTCTATTTTCCTGATTCTTGCCGGCGGTCAGGCTATTGGCATGCGTTCCATGGGAATTTATGAATTGGGAACGGATTATATTAAGTATGCAAAGTGGCTCGGTTTAAAAGAGACCAGAGTGCTTACTTATCTATTCCGCAATGCGATGCTCCCGCAGTTGACGGGCTTGGCTCTGTCCATTGGGCAAATGGTGGGTGGTGCTCTTATCACAGAAATGATATTCTCTTATCCGGGGCTTGGCTTGACTATGCTAAAGGCGGTGCAAACCAACAATTATCCGGTTATACAAGGTGTAACCCTGCTTATTACAACCTGTGTTTTGCTTGCGAATTTTACGGTAGATATTTTGATAGCTTTGTTAGATCCTAGAGTGAAGGCAAGTTTAACCATGGATACCAAATAGAGGGGCGATATGCTTAAACTTCTTAAAAATTTAATCAAAGAGCCTATGTTTGTTATAGGCATTTTTCTGTTTTTGACAACCGTGCTTGCCGGATTGCTTGGCCCTAGTTTTTACATAGCTCAACCTAGAAGCGAGTTCGGTTATGAAGCTCCGCTTGCCCCGAGGGGAATTGAGGTGGATCTGTCTAAAAACACTCTGATTCACTGGGTTGTGCATAGGGGAGACACCTTGTATGCCAAAGAAACAATCAAAAGGGATTCTCTGGGCAATATGCTTAACAGTACTACCCCTGCTACATATTGGATTGGAACGGATAATTTAGGGCAGGATTATATGGCTTTGCTTTTGAGGGGTTTGCAGAATAGCCTTTATGTAGGATTTTTGGCCGGCATAATCGCAACGACAATCGGAACTCTTGTAGGGCTTTTTGCCGGGTTCAAGGGCGGCATTATAGATGATATTTTGAATATGTTTACCAATCTGTTCATAGTTATACCCTCGTTTGTCGTTTTGGTTTTGGTAAGCACATCTTTTCCGCAAGGGCGTTCCTTAACGCTTATAGCAATTTTGATAGGCTTTACAACCTGGCCCTGGACAGCCCGTTCCGTACGTGCTCAGGCCGCCAGTTTAAGAGGGCGCGACCATATATCCCTTGCCCGCATAAACGGCGCATCCAATTTGCAGATTATATTCAAGCACATTTTGCCTTACCTTGCCTCCTACGTATTTATGGTATTTATAATGCAGGTGGCAAGCGGCATATTATCGGAAAGCGCCATCAGCATGATAGGCCTTGGGCCGCTTGGCGAAGGAGCTACATCTCTTGGCGTTATACTCAATACGGCTAAAAATCAGTCTGCTATAACAGACGGATTATGGTGGGGTATTTTCCCTGCGGCCATTGTGATTACGGTTATAGTGTTTGCTCTTTATTTGCTCAATAATTCTATGGAAGGCGTATTTAATCCTCGTTTGAGGAAGTAGGCGGCAATGGCTCAAATATTGGAAGTTAAGGATTTAAGTTTGCATTATTTAACCCGCTTCGGGCAAAAGATACATGCGGTTACCGATGTTTCTTTTACAATGAAGCAAGGCGAGATTTTAGGTGTGGCCGGAGAATCCGGTTGCGGAAAATCAACCTTGGTAAACGGTTTAATGGGTTTGTTCATTCCGCCTCTTTACCCAACCAGCGGCGATGTTTTGGTAAACGGCGAATCGCTTATGAACAGAAGCCCTAAAGATATTCGTGAAAATGTTCTTTCGCAAAAGGTTTCAATGATTCCGCAAGGTGCCTTTAATGCCCTTAACCCAACTCGCAAAATCAAGGATATAGCTGCGGATGTTATAGCGGCTCACAGCGGGAACAAAAATATAAACAAGCAGCAGGTTTATGCCCGTTTGCGCGAGCGTTTTGATCTGTTCGGAATGGAAACCGAGCATATTTTGAATTCTTATCCTATTCAGTTGACCGCCGGCGAAAGGCAGCGTTCCGTTATAGGAATTTCAACTTTGCTCAATCCAAAGGTTGTTATTGCGGATGAGCCGACTTCTGCGCTTGATGTCACCACGCAAAAAATTGTTATTAAAATGATATTTGATCTGCTTGAAAAAAATATTTTCTCAACGATGATATTCATCACCCATGAACTTCCCTTGCTTCGCCATGTTGCGCACAATATAGGCATTATGTATGCGGGCGAATTTGTGGAATATGGAACCACAATTCAGGTAGTGCATGACCCTCGCCATCCTTATACGAGAGCTTTGATGGGGGCCATGTTAAGCGCGGATTCCGAACAGAAAAACAGGAAACCTACTACAATAGAGGGTGCGCCTCCCAGCCTCGCCAAAAAGATAGAAGGTTGCCGTTTTGCAGAGCGCTGCCCAAGCGCAAGGCCGGAATGCAGGCAAAAAACTCAAAATTTACGTACAGTGGGTGAGCGTTTGGTGAGGTGCGATTATGCCGAGTAATATTATATTTTCCGCCAAGGATATCAGCAAGTTTTTTGGTCATGGCAAAAAAAGGGTTTGTGCAGTTAATGAAGTTTCCTTTGACATTGCAGACGGTGAAATAGTTTCCATAGTTGGCGGCTCCGGTTGCGGGAAGAGCGTTCTCGCAAAAATAATGCTTGGGCTTTACAGTCCGGACAGCGGTTCTTTTTTATACAAGGGCAAACCCATTACCAACACTCGCAACCACTGGAACGAGGTGCAGAGCGTTTTTCAAGACCCCTTTGGCTGTTTTAACCAGTTCTTTTCCATTCGCTCCCAGCTCAAAGATGCCTTTGGAATTTTGAAAGAAAAACCTTCAAAGCAAAATATTGAGAGGCGAGTAGATGAAGCTTTGCTTGCGGTGAATGTAAAGCCCTTAGACATAGAAGGTAAATATCCTTTTGAGCTTTCCGGCGGCCAGATGCAGAGAATGCTGCTTGCCCGCATATTTGCCTTAAAGCCCAAAGTGCTTATTGCAGACGAGCCTACCTCCATGGTTGATGCCTGCGTTAGAGCGAACATTCTGGATTATCTTATGAAGCTCAAAGAGGAATTGGGGATGACTATTATATTTGTGACCCATGACATAGGACTTGCCTATTATGTGAGCGACCGTATTTTTATTATGCACGAGGCTAGGATTGTGGAAGCCGGGAAACCCGAAGATGTAACCCAAAATCCCCAAAGCCCGCATACGGTTCGCTTGCTGGAAGACATTCCGGACATAAATAGAGAATGGATTAAAAAATGAGAGGTGCTAAAGGATTTTCTATATTAACTTATAAAGGGAGAGAGAAATGAATGCAAATTTGGCTAGAATAAAAGCGGATGGAAAAAAGTTCCGCTTGGTGACGAGATCCGATTTTGACGGACTTGTTTGCGGAATGCTTTTAACCGAGCTGGATCTTGTGGACGACATAAAGTTTGTCCACCCTAAGGATATGCAAGACGGTTTGATTGAGCTTTCCGAGAGAGATATAAGCACGAATTTGCCGTATCAACCTATTTGCGCCTTTGTTTTTGACCATCACGAAAGCGAAATTTTGAGAAATGTTTCGGTTAATGTTGATAATTATATAGTGGATCCTCATGCACCTTCTGCCTCAAGGGTTGTTTATGAGTGGCTTGGCGGCGAGGAAACATTCCCCAACATAGATGTAAATATGATGAAAGCCGTTGATAAGGCGGATAGTGCGCAATTTACACGCGAAGATGTTCTGGAGCCTAAAGGCTGGGAGCTTTTGAATTTTTTAATGGATAGCCGTACCGGGCTTGGACGTTTCAGAGATTTTCGCATAAGCAATTATCAGTTGATGATGGAGCTTATAGCTTATTGCAAAACGCATACCATAGATGAAATTTTAAAGCATCCCGATGTTTATGAAAGAGTGCAAATTTTCCACGACCATGAAAAACTGTTTAGAGAGCAAATTCAGCGCTGTACAAGTGTGTATAAAAATTTAGTTGTTTTGGATTTAAGGAATGAGGAAACTATTTGGGCCGGAAATCGCTTTATGATTTATGCCTTGTTTCCTGAAATCAACATTAGCATTCATGTTTTGTGGGGTCTTAGAATGCAGAATACAGTTTTTGCAACGGGAAAATCCATTTTTGACCGTTCTTCCAAAACCGATATAGGTGCGCTTATGCTCAAATACGGGGGTGGCGGCCATGCTGCTGCCGGAACTTGCCAAGTTCCGAATGACCAGGCGGCTAAGATATTAGGCGAGCTTATAGAAGCAATAAATTCAGATGGGTAGAAGCTGCCAATATGAGCGGTACTGAACGCTTGGAGACTTTGGGTGAGTTTGCTGTGGAAGGCGAAGAATTCGTATATCCTAAAGGCTTTTTTTTGCAAAGAATAAAAGAAGAAATATATCGCTGCAATCGCAGAAGCCAGTGTTTTTTATGGTTTGAAATTCCTCTTAAAGGCATTGTTTATGACGGATTGAGGCTGCAAAGCCCGTCTAATCAAATTGCTGAAAAAAATGCGAAGATTCTGGAAATTTGGAAAATAGCCGTGCAAACCATGCTTTCAAAAGAATATATGGGTGCCATAGGGCAAAACAGGGATTGCCTTTGGTGTTTATATACGAATAAGGATTTGCATTTTTTAGAGGAAATAAAATCCAATATAGAAGAAAATATAAAGAGAGCCGGGCTTTCGGAATATGTTCCTGCGACTTTAAATTTTGCGGCGTATTTTTACAGCGGCAAGTCGCAATCTTTTGTTCAGGAGGAAAACAGGCTTATAAAAAACTGGAATAAGGAATCATCTTTCCTGATGGTGAAGCGTGTTTCTATTGAGAATGTTAAGGAAAAAACCGTTCATGGAATTTATTCAAGGTTTTTAAAGAGGTTCATAGACATTTTAGGCAGTTCGCTCGGTATAATTTTATTTTCTCTGGTTATGCTTATATGTGCTGTTTTTGTTAAGCGCGCCTTGTCAAAATGGGAAGCGGAGCAAAAGAAATCTGGAAAAGAGCCACCCCAAAATTCTTCGGTTCTGTTTAAACAGATAAGAGTTGGGCGGAACGGCAAACTGTTCAAGTGCTATAAGCTCAGGACTATGTATCCGGGCGCAGATAAGGAAAAAGAGGAACTGAAAAAGCAGCAGGAAACGGAAGACAGCAGTATAAACAGGGGGCCTACATTTAAAATGGACGATGATCCCCGGATTTTGAAATACGGCGGGGCATTTTTGCGAAAGCATAGCCTTGATGAATTGCCTCAGTTTTTTAATGTGTTTAAAGGGGATATGAGCCTTGTTGGGCCCAGGCCGCCAACCCCGGATGAAATAAAAAAATATGAGGCATGGCATTACATTAGGCTTGCCGTTAAGCCCGGACTCACGTGCATTTGGCAAACCAGCGGCCGTAGCGATATTGATTTTGACGAATGGATGCGGCTTGACAACAGATATATACGTGAACGCAGCACACTTGGAGATTTGAATTTAAAGTTAAAGACCATTGAGGTTATGTTTAACGGAAAGGGAGCGAGTTGAAGAAAATTTCCGAAAAGATTTTGCCATTGAGCAATTTAGACTATCCGGAAACATTGGCGTTTCGCATTGAGAGCGAAGCCGAGAAAATGTACAGGGACGGATGGTTTTTTACGCATTCCTCTACAGACGAGCTGATGGAGAACATAGTTTTGTTCTTTGAGAGGGAAACCTGATATTAAAAATCGGTTAGTATTTTAACAGGCAAATTCCCCAAAGTTTTACGGGTATCTTCAAAAAAAACTTCCATTGCGGTTCGGTCTTCGGGTTTCATTTTGTACTCTTTGCAGGGAGGTTTATTTTTTTGGCATTCGGGGAGCAGGCGATATATGTGGCCGCCACTTTTGGCAAACTTGTAAACCCAGAAGGGCATATAGCCGTAGTCTATGATTTTCGTTTTGCCGCTGCTTGAGTCTTTTTGCAAACTGACCTCAAAAATTACTCCGCCATCGGTGTAGCGTTTTCTTTGGTTTGAAGAAAAATTGCCCAGGGAATATATAACAGGCACCGAATCCCGGCTGTCCGGAACAAAAATTTTATAAAAAGGCTGGACTACGTGCGGATGGCCGCCTATTATGAGATTAACCCCTTTCTGCGCCAAAAAATTCGCAAGCTCCCTTTGCTCTTCATTTTCCGTATTTTCATATTCTGCACCCCAATGCATAAGGGCAATTATAAAATCCGGGAATACCTTTTTTGCCTTTTTAATATCAGCGGCCATTTGCAACGTATCTATTCGGTTCACTACGTTAGGAGCCTCCTCTACAAGCATATTGGTTCCATAGGTGTAGTTTAAAAATGCGATTTTAATTCCGTTTTTTTCAACAAAAAGCGGATAGCGGCTGTCTCTTTCCGCCGTATCTCTATATATTCCAAGGTGTTTCAGCTCTATTGAGTCCAAAACGGAAATGGTGCGTTCCAAACCCTGCTTCCCTTTGTCTAAGGAATGGTTATTTGCGGTTGCTATTATATTGAACCCGGCATCTTTTGCGGCAAAAATGGATTCATCCGGCGAGGAAAACCGCGGATAGCCGCTATAGGGCTTGCCTGCGAGGGTATGCTCCAGATTTATCACCGCCAGGTCTGCACTTGAAAAGTACGGTTTAAGGTGCTGAAAAACGGGCTTGTAGTTGTAGCCTCTACCCTTGGCTTCCTTTTTGGCTGCATTTATTTGGGGGTCATGCCCCATCAAATCACCGGCAAAAATCAGACGTAGCGTGGAATCCTGCGCAAAAACGGAGGAAAAAATAAGAAAAAAGGCGAAAATAAAGGATTTTACAAACATTTCATATAAAAACTACTAAATTTCTATATTCCCTCAATGGTCATTTACAGTTGGAATGTGAACGGAATCCGCTCGGCAATCCAAAAGGGTTTTGCAGAATGGTTTGCAAAGATGGATCCTGACATTCTCTGCCTGCAAGAGGTAAGAGCAGAAAACGAGCAGGTACCCGATGAAATACGGAACTTATCCGGTTATACTTCCTATTGGACAGCCTGCCAAAAGAAAAAGGGTTACAGCGGAGTAGGCATTTATAGCAAAATTCAGCCGGAATCAGTCAATCACGGTTTTGGAATAAAGGAATTTGACGACGAGGGTCGTGTGGTGCAGCTCGTTTTTCCGGACTGGGTTTTGAACAGCATATATTTCCCAAACGGTGCTAAGAACGATGAAAGGCTGGACTACAAGCTCCGTTTTTATGATGCCTTTTTGGAAAATGCCCTTATGTGGCTATCTCACGGCAAGCACGTGGTAACCGTTGGCGACTACAATACCTGCCATAAAGAGATTGATATTGCCCGCCCGCAGGAAAACGAAGGCAACAGCGGCTTTTTGCCCATTGAGCGCGCTTGGCTGGATAAATATGTTGAAAACGGCTTTGTGGACTCGTTTAGGGTTTTGCACCCGACACAAAAAAACGCCTACACCTGGTGGAGCAACAGGGGTAATGCAAGGGAAAATAACGTAGGTTGGCGCTTGGATTATGCTTTTGTGGATGAGAGCCTAAAAGGTTGCATTACAAATGCCTCTGTGCACCCGGAAGTTATGATTAGCGATCACTGCCCAATCAGCATAGAATTGGAAGTGCCGTTTCCACCGATTATGAAACTAGCGCCGCAAGGCGAGGCTGTTTAAGTTTCATTTTTTCCAGGGAAAGTTGTGCAATCGCCTGTGATTATTGCCTTCTTGGTAAATCGGAACGTCGTAGTCAAATACGTAGAAGTGAGAATTTTCTCTGTGACGCAGGTTGGGAGCCAGGCGAATTGCCATCCCGCTGATTTGCTTTGAGATGGAAAAATCGTATTGAAAGCTCAATTCGCCAAAGATGCTCTTTCTCTCGAAGTCATATCCGCTTCCTATTTGCAGGTGTTTTTTTTCCGTTCCCTGCCTGAAATTCAACTGGGCTGCGAGTTTTTCTCCCAGAAATAAACCGCCTTCGGCAAAAAGCAGGCTCTTGGACAAAAAACCGGAAAATTGGGGATGCAATGGAACTTGCCCAATCGCATTTATGCCTTTTTGCTCCCCCCTCGTGTAACCAAGGGTTAGGGCTATCGGGTTGGTTTTGTTGTAGGATTTCTTTGCCAACTGGGTTTGGCAGCCGTAAATATCGGTGTTAAGCATACCGCAAGCCGCCCAAGCCGGAATTTTCTGCCCGCCCCATAACAGATAGTAGCGGTCCAAAATATCTCTTTTTGGCAAGCGGTCCTGATTTTCCATTTTCAGCGAGGGAGACAAGGCGCCAACCAGGTAAAGATCAAGGGGGGCCGCCAAAACCGCATCTATGTCCAGGGCTAGGCGAAGCGGGTAAGAATCCCTGAGAAAAGAAACCGAGTGGTCAAAGGCCGGATTTATATCTATATATACAATAGGTTCTTTTTCTGTTTGCAATAGCGGTGCCTTTGCCTGAACAGCGGCGTAGGCGGAAAGCCCGTCCGTATGTTCCGGGGAACGCCAAGAAAGACCTGTGCTTGCCTCCAGATAAGATGGAATATCAAAGGCGGCAAGGGGCCTTAAGGTGAATGTTGCAGCAGCTCCATAGCGATTTTTATACCAAAAATTTTCAACGCTAAAGGCTGCATAACCGATATCCACCTCTCCGGCGACGGAGCCAACCGGAGAATGCAATTTTACGTCGTAAATGCCGGCAACGGTTAAATTATAATTGCCTTCCGGGGAGTTTTGCAGCATTCCGGAGAAATACCAGCGTTTGCCGGAGAAGCCAAGCGCTGCTATTTGCCCATCTTCTTCATAAAACGGCAGGATTATTTTTGCCGCAGGAGTGGGCTTTTTGCTTATTCCAAACCCCAGTTCCACAAAAGAAAGCGGCCGCATAGCAATGGAGTGGCTAATTTCACCTACGTCCCCTATAAAACCAAAACGTGCAGCATAACCAAGCCCGCCTTTATCTATGGAACTTGGAGTTGGAGTATATGAATAACCGTAATAACCACCGGGAGTTATAAAAGCGAAAACATTGGCAATCAGCATCAAAGCGCAAAATACAGCCAATTTCATCCTTAATTCTCCGCTAGCCGCTAATCCAAAAGGTGCACCAAAAGCCCATCCCTCAGTTTCGGCTCAAACCATGTGCTTTTAGGAGGCATTATTCCGTCTGCGTCTGCTATTTCCATGAGTTCATCCAAAGAAGTAGGGTACATCGCAAAAGCGGCAGCACATTCGCCGGAATCCACTTTTGACTGCAACTCGCCCAGACCTCTTATTCCACCCATAAAATCTATTCGCTGTGAAGTGCGGGGGTCTTCTATTCCGAGCAATGGCCTTAAAACCAGATTTTGCAAAAGGGCAACATCCAAATTTTCTACAGGTTCTTTTTTGTGATGAAATCTCTCTTGAAACTCGCAGCTATACCATTCTCCATTTAAATAAAGGCTAAAGCACTTTGCTTTTTGCGGAGCGGCAACTTCGGGCAGTTTTTCAACATTGCAGATTTTGGAAAGGGAATCTAAAAGTTCTTTTGCGGTTTTTCCGTTCAAATCTTTTACAAGCCTGTTGTAGCTCAAAATGCACAGTTGCGTAGAGGGGAAAAGAATAGCTAGAAAACGGCTGTATTCCTCGTTCCCTTTATGTTCCGGATTCGCTTCTGCCCTTGCCTTTGCGGCTCTTGCCCCGGCCGCGCTTCTATGGTGGCCGTCCGCTATATAAGTGCAAGGCAAAGAGGCAAACGACACACGGAGCCTTTCTATGGAGGCTTCATCGTCTATAATCCAAACCGTATGCCCAATTCCGTCTTCTGCCGTAAAATCGTAAATCGGAGTTTTTTGCAGAACCGGTTTTAGCAAGGCGAACTGCCCCTTGTCTCTATATGTTAGGAACACCGGCCCGGTTTGCGCCCCTGTGGTTAAAATATGGTTCAGGCGGTCTTTTTCTTTGTCTGCTCTGGTAAGTTCGTGCTTTTTTATGGAACCTTTGAAATAGTCGT
This sequence comes from Candidatus Fibrimonas sp., assembly GCA_031273195.1. Classification (GTDB taxonomy): domain Bacteria; phylum Fibrobacterota; class Fibrobacteria; order Fibrobacterales; family Fibrobacteraceae; genus Fibrimonas. Next base: position 7,146 of record JAISSJ010000070.1, on the reverse strand, counting down.
CTGCTTTTACGCAAGCCACCAAGCCGTATTGCTCCCTGCCATTCATGGTTTGGCGGTAAACATAGAAGCAAGGTTCTTTTTCCTGGAAAATAACACCGTCTCGTTCCATTTTTTTAAGGTTCTGCTTTGCGTGTTCATAAACCTCTTTGCTGTGGGGGTTTACTTCCGGAAGTTCAATTTCGGAGCGGGTTACTCTCAAATAAGAGTAAGGCTTGCCTTTTGCCATTTCTGCTGCTTCGCTGCAATTCATAACGTCATAAGGCAGGGACGATATTTCTGCTGCCAATTCGGGTTTAGGCCGCAGTGCGCGAAAAGGGTGTATAGAGAACATGGAGGTAATATAGTAAATAGGGCTATATAAAAGCATCAAGAAAACGCTGCAATATAACTGCGGCGGCAGCTTTGTCTATTTTTTCCTTGTTTTTTTTGCTTTGCGCGCCTTTTGCGCCTACCATTGCCGTTGCCTCCTGGGTACTGTAGGATTCGTCTTGCAAGTGCAATTCTATTTGCGGAAATCTTTCGTGCAGTTCCTTTGCAAAAATTTCAACGGTTTTTTGTTTGCTATCGGGGTGGTTGTTGGGGTGAACCGGCATTCCAAGCACAAAATCCGTTATTTTATTTTCCGCAACCAGTCTCTCAAGTTCCACCCACAGGCTTTTTTCTTTCAGGTCTATTGTTTCTCTTGGGAAGGCTATGCCTACAGAGTCGCTTGCAAAGGCAATGCCCGTGCGGCGTTCTCCGTAGTCTATAGCCAGATAGTTTTGGGGCATTGGGGAAACGTAGTAAATGGATTTTCCAAAAAAATGCATAAAAACGTCAACAGTTGTTTGCAAAATTCACTTTTTCAAATTTTTTTTCCCGCGAAATGCGTCTAAATATTATGAACCTAAAAGACTCGCTTTCGTTTTTCTTTTTTGGGAATGTTTGCACCGGTTGCGGCTGCAGTTCCCAAAAGCTTGACCCGTGGCTTTGCCCAAATTGCAAAGAGGAGCTTATAGCCTACGGCGAACACCCTGTATGGCCAGGCAAAGAAGATGCCATTTGCCTTTTCCCCATGAATTCCCTCACAAGGAAATTGATTTTGGCCATGAAATACAAGGGTATGCAAAAAATAGCCTCTTACTTGGTGGCGCATTCCTCCGTTGGGCGCAAAGGGGAAGCCCTGCAAATTCTGGAAAGCTGGGGGAAAAATATGCCCTTTGTCCCCGTGCCCGTGCATAATGCGAGAATGCGGGAAAGAGGCTACAACCAATGCGAGCAAGCGGCCCTTGAACTTGCACTGCATTGCAGCGGAAAATTGCAGACGAATATTTTAAAAAGACGGGTTTACAAACCTTCGCAAACGCTGCTGGGCAGCAATGCCCGCGCCTTTAATGTTGCAGGAGCTTTTGAAGCGAAAAACGCTGGAAGCCTGAACCCGCAAAACGGAGTTGTTGTTGTTGACGATGTTTACACAACAGGGGCCACAACTTCTTCCTGCGCAAGGGCATTGAAAAGAGCCGGCTTTGAAAACATAAAAGTCTGCACCCTCCTCTACGAATTCCCCGCAAGCGCGGCAGCAGACATGGTAGCAGATAAAAAACTGGGCTGGAGAACGGAAAAGGAATAACCGCTAACCGTTAGCCTTAACAACCCAAACCTTTCCGGCCTCTACAAGGGCAACTTTTACTTCCTTGCCCGCTTCTATAAAATCGCTCCTGGACTGGGCATCAAACATCTTATCTCCGAATTGCGCATGGCCGCTGGGGCGCAAATCCGTTAAGGCTACGCCGATATCGCCTTTTTTCACTTCATTAACAAATTCTTCAACAGGGGAATACGCTTTGGATAAATCGGTTTTGTTTATGGGCGTAAAGGCATCCGGAAGCACGGGCAGTAAATATCTTGAAACTAAAATAGGCAGGGAAGCAGCGAGTACTGCGCACAACATTATGTACAGCAAACCGTATTGCCAATTTGAAAGGTCCCTAAACTCAGGCGCAAAGCCGGGCAAGCTGGAAACATCAAAGGAAGTAGCGAGAGCTGCTATAAAACAGATTATGCCAAGCGCGCCGCAAACGAGAAGCCCCGGCAAAACAAAAATCTCAAGGAGCATAAACACAACTCCCAGGCAGAGCAAAATGACCGGCAATTTATCGTGCAGGCTGCTCGCATACTGCCCCAAAAACACCGTTGCTATAAGCGCAATGCCTATAACGCCGAACACTCCAAAACCCGGGGTTTTAAATTCCATGTAAAGCGCGCCAAAGCCCAAAATCAAAAGCACCCCGGATATTGCGCCTATAAACCTGGTCAATTTTTCCGCCCAGGATATTTCAATAATTACGGTTTTCGTTATGCCCAACTCCTTTTTAAAATCCTCTATGTTTTGCGGGGTTCCCTTTGAAAACTTCAAGTTCAAGGCTTCTTCGTTAGTCATGGTTAAAAGCTCGCCGGCCCTAACCAGAGTTTTTTTGCCTGTCCATTTTTTCTGTTCTTCTTCCGGCATATCGTTATATTCGGCCACATTCATATAAATCACGGTATCTTTGTTTGAAAGCTCAACAACACCCAAATCGGGGCTTACGAATGCTTCGGAAAGCAAACGGGGGTGGCCGTTTCGCTCTGCCAAATTGCGGAATTTTGCCCTCAATGGCGACTGTATTTTTTCGCCGACAATTTGCGGCTGCCCGTCCGAGCTTTGCACTATAGGGGCGCAATCCCCGATGGTGGTGCTTGGGAGCATGTAGAGTTTATCGCTGGAGAGGGCAATTAAGGCTCCGGCGCTTATGGCTTTTTTTTGCACCAGGGCGACAGTTGGAATTTTGAGGGCCGTTATGGTATCCACAATGTCAAACGCCGCATCAAGGCGGCCTCCGAAGGTGTTTACCTCAAAAACAATCATATCCGGGTTTTTAGCAACGGCTTCTGCTATGGCTCGGTTGGCATAATCGCTCATGCCGGGGTCAACATCACCGTCAAGGGTTATCCATGCGGCGGTTTTGCCGCCCTCTGCCGTGTTTGCAAGAGCTAGGGAAATGAAAAGGAGAGCAAAAAAAAGAAAGCGAAACATTTTGAGGTTCCTTATTTTTTATCATTTAACATTATATGCAAAACTTTTGCTACGTTTTGTACGGCCTTTTCGCTTAATTTCTTGGGTTGAGCCTGCGGATTAAGGGTCCTTTGGGGCAGCGACACTAATTTGTTGTTTTCCATAAGAGAGAAAATAGAAAACTTCCTCGTCATGCAACAAATCCTTGCCCCCCTCCGCTACAATACGCCCATCTTTCAGCACAATCACACGGTTGCAAACTTCGGCGGCAAAAACCATGTCGTGGGTTGCTATGATTTTTTCGTGCTGCAGGTTTTTTAGCGTTTCCGCAAGTGCGCGCTTTGCTTTGGGGTCCAGGTAAGCGGTTGGCTCGTCAAACATTAAAATAGAAGGGTTCATGGATAAAACGGTCGCTATTGCCGCCATGCGCTTTTCGCCGCAAGAGAGCTTTAGCGAAGAACGGTTTTTGAGATGGCTTATGTTTAACCGGCTAAGAGTTTCTTCTACCCTTGTTTTAACCTGCTCCTCCGGCAATCCGAAATTGCGGCAGCCAAAAGCTACATCGTCATATATGAGCGGCATAAACAACTGGTCGTCGGGATTCTGAAAAACCAAACCTATTTGCTTTGGGGCTTCAATCACGCCTTCCTCAGGTTTAAGCACTCCGGCAATAGCGAGCAAAAGCGAAGTCTTGCCGGCTCCGTTTTCGCCAATCAATGCGATGTTTTCACCGGCGTTAAGCGTAAAACTGATATTGTCAATCGCTTTTGTTTTGTCGGGGTATATAACAGTTACGTTTTGCAATTTGAGCATCAGTTAAATTCCTCCTATCCTTGCAAATATAATAAATTAAATATTTCTATATTCCCCCAATGCTCCGTAAACTACCCCTCTCAGGCGTACAGACATTCGCCGATATAGTTAACGACTACGCTGTGTATGTGGATAAAACCGCTTATATACACAAATTAATCAGCAATTACAAAACCGTTTTCTTTTCCCGCCCCCGCCGCTTTGGAAAATCCCTTACCTGCTCAACCATAAAAGCAATTTATGAGAACAAAAAAGATTTGTTTAAAGGGCTTGCTATAGAGACTCTGCCTTGGGAATGGAAGGAATATCCGGTTATTCATTTTGACATGAGCGCAGAGAATTTTGCGGCAGGAAAGGAAAGGCTCGTTAGCTTGATAAACGGCAGTCTGGATTTTCATGCGAAAAAATACGGCGTTAGTTTGTCGAATAATTTTATAGCCCAGAAGTTCAAGGAATTATTGAAGTCCTTGCATTCAAGCAAGGGCAAAGTTGTCGTGATAATAGACGAATATGACTGCCCTCTGTTGGACATTCTCAATTATCCGAAAATACACAATGATATAAAAAAAGAGTTGCGAGGATTTTACAAAGTGCTGAAGGAAAGCGATGAGTGCATACAATTTGTGTTCATCACTGGCGTGACCAAGTTTTCTCAGGTGAGCCTGTTCAGCGGAATGAACCAGCCAAAGGATATTTCCCTGATACCGGAATTCTCCGCTTTATGCGGAATAACGCAATCGGAACTGGAGAATTATTTTGACTTGGAAATCGGCGAGTATTCAAAGAAATTCGGCGGCAAGGAGAATTATCTGGCCAAGCTGAAAAGTTTTTACGATGGATACAGATTTTCCGATAGCGAAGTATCAGTATATAATCCGGTAAGTATTCTGAATCATTTTGGAGACGGGCTGTTCAAATTTTATTGGGCTGAGACCGGCACTCCGATTTTTTTTGCGAAGTTCATAGATAAAAAGGTTGTGGACATAGCCGATATTGAAAACATGAATTTGCCGGTAGAAGCATTCGGCAAGTACATAGATGATGAAATCTTCCTCATTCCCCTTATGTACCAGGCGGGCTATTTGACAATCAAGGATTATGATAATGAGTCGGGAACTTATAAATTGGGCTATCCGAATATTGAAGTTCACAGTTCTTTCGCCGAATTTCTTTCCGAGCAATCGGGCATTGATATGCTGAAGGTGGTTTTAATAATGAGCAAACTGTTTAAGGCTTTGCAAGCCGGTGATGCAAATGCTTTTATGGAAATGGTAAAAATTTACATGCATAGCTTAAAACCCGATTTGATCGCAAAAATGACCGAATATTATTTTGAGTTCGCTTTTGCCAATCTTTTGGACATGATGGGGTATAACTGCGAGATAGAGATTCACTCTGCGGCAGGCAGTGTTGATGCCGTTATGAAGCTGCAAAAGAATATTTTTGTAATAGTGGCAAAACAGGATAAGCCCGTTGAAACTGCGTTGAAGCAGATAGAAGAAAAAAAATATTATGCTCCATACTGGGAAAAAGGCTGCAATGTTTATAAGATAGGCGTCTTGTTCGGGAAAAAGGAGAGGAATGTGAAGGCATGGAAGGTGGCTTGAAATGCGCCTTATAACCCCTGATATCCTTCAACAGGAATTAAATCCATTCCAGTACGAAGCTGCTGCTTCCGTTGACGGCCCCATGCTTATCTTGGCGGGCGCAGGTTCCGGCAAAACCCGTGCGATAGCTTACAAAATAGCGCATTTGATTTCCTATCACAACGTTGAAGCGAGGCGAATTGCAGCGGTGACCTTCACCAACAAGGCCGCAAAGGAGATGAAAGAGCGAATTGCCAAGATTTTGGAATTTCCGCAAATTCGGTTGGACTGGATGGGAACTTTTCACAGCCTCTCCGTAAAAATTTTGAGAATATGCCTTGCAAATCCCGCCGTTATAGATGCGCTCAAATGGAAATACACAAGAAATTTTTCCATATACGATGACGACGACCAGAAAAAATTGCTGAAGCTCATCGTTGTTCCCATTGAAGGCGACAAGGCAAATGCCGCTCGCATTAAAAAAATAAGCTACACTATTTCCTCATGGAAAAACAGAGGCTTTTCACCCGAAGAAGCCTTGGCGCAAAGCGTTTTCACAGACCAAAATGAAATGGCAAATTATTACGAGAAATATCAGGAACAGTTGATGAATGCAAATGCGATGGATTTTGACGATTTGCTTTTACGTGCAGCGGATATTCTGGAAAAAGTCCCTGAAATAGCCGCGCAATTCTCGGAGCACTTCAGGTATATCTTTGTTGACGAATATCAGGATACAAACGATGCGCAATATATTCTTCTGAAACTTTTGCTCTCCAGAAGCAACAGGAACATAACCGTAGTTGGCGATGACGACCAAAGCATCTACGGTTGGCGTGGCGCAAACTTGAACATAATACGCAGCTTTCACCGCGACTTTGCGCCGGTGCAAATCGTTAAGCTGGAAGAGAACTACCGCTCCACCGCAAATATCGTAAAAGCGGCTGGCTCCGTTATCGCGAACAACAAACGCCCGAAAGAGATGGAAAAGCGGGTTTTTTCAAATCAGGAAAAAGGCTCGCTAATCCACATAAAACAGGTTATTGACGATTACTCGGAAGCCAACGCTCTGGCGAACAAAATACTTTTGCATGGCGAGCAAAAGTTCCGCAAAACGGCCGTGTTCTATCGCAACAACGCCCAAAGCCGCTTGCTAGAAGCTGCTTTCAATAAATTCCGAATTCCATATATAATAATCGGTGGCGTAAGATTTTGGGACAGAATGGAAATAAAGGATATTTTGGCATATATGCGGCTTTTGGTAAACAAACAGGACAACACCGCCTTTCGGCGTGTGGTAAATGTTCCGCCGAGGGGTCTTGGGGAAAAGACCATAGAGACTTTAAAGCAAAACGCTGAAAATAATGGCACGTCGCTTTGGGACGCTTTGCCAACCTTGCCGAAACTGGAGCCTTTTGCAAAACTTATGAACGGTTTTGCGCAAACTCCCGGCGAATCCATAGTTTTTCTGACAAAGAAAATAATAGAAGACACAAAATACGGCGAATACCTTGAAAAAGACGACCCCAACACCGCCGCAGACAGAAAGGCCCATCTTGACGAAATGCTGCGAGGCGTGGAAGATTTTTGCGAAGACAATCCCGATGCAACCCTTGAATCCTTTTTGCAGGACATTTCCCTTTTGACAAGCGCAGACCGCAAAAACGAAAATTCCGTGAACTTCGTAACCCTTATGACCTTGCATTCCGCCAAGGG
>JAISSJ010000032.1 GCA_031273195.1 Candidatus Fibrimonas sp. | reverse complement strand
AAGCAGTTGCTTAAGGAGCCTAGAAATGCGGTTTTTGAGAGGATTTTGTCGGTTTTATGATGTTTGAGCATAAAATAGGCGTTTACGGGTATGAGCCGTATGGTCGCACGGGTGGGTGCAAGCCGTGCGGTCGTAGGGGCAGACCTGCGTGTCTGCCCGTTTGCGGCGATATTTATAATGCAGATGTAGGGGCGTTGCCTGCAACGCCCTGTGTGCGGTCACCCCAATGGTTGGGGTTGCACGTGCCGTTGCGATTTGGGCATTGGTTGTTGCACGGGCGTTGGATGTTACGTGTGCATTGGACGTTGCGACCGTAGGGGCGTTGCAGGCAACGCCCCTACGGTCGCAACGAAATGGTTACGCACAAACACGGCAAAGGGCAAATGTCACCGCAGAAGGGCAGACACGCAGGTCTGCCCCTACGGAAGGGTTTTCACATTGGAGGTCGTTTATGAACAGGTTTTTGGGTTTTGCGTTGCCGGTTGTGGCAGTTGGGTTGCTGTTCTCTTGTACTTCGGACATAGAGTCGGCGGAGGATGTTTTGAAGAAGGCGGAGAGTTCTTCCTCTGCAACGCCGGCAGTGCCGAGTTCGTCTAGCATTGGCGGTGGGAGCAGCAGTTCTGGGGCACCGCTATCGGGAACTTCCGGGACATTTGCAGATTCAAGAGACGGGCAAACTCAAACTTACAAATGGGTAAAAATAGGCAGTCAAATTTGGATGGCGGAGAATTTGAATTATAATGCAAGCGGCAGCAAATGCTATAACAACTTAGATTCTAATTGCGAAATATACGGAAGGCTTTATAATTGGGAGACGGCTAAGGCAGCTTGCCCTTCCGGTTGGCATTTGCCAAGTAAGGCGGAGTGGGATGTACTTGGCGATGATGCAAAAAAGTTGAAAGCAACGAGCTTCGGTGGCACGAATGACTACGGGTTTTCGGCCCTGCCGGGCGGCTACGGCGGTTCGGATGGTAGTTTCATCAATGTCGGCGACTTCGGCTACTGGTGGAGTGCCAATGAGGACGAATACGGCAGCAACGGCGCCTACGGCCGGAACATGGGCTACAACTACGACTATGCGATCTGGAACGACTACGGCAAGTCTGGCTTGCAGTCTGTTCGTTGCGTGAAGGACTAAGGCGAAGGGCCGTAGGGGCAGACCTGCGTACCTGCCCGTTTGCGGCTTTTTTCGCTAGATAACGACAAAAATTCCCCAAAACCCTTGACATTCTGGCAAAACATTGCTATTTTTGCGATAAGCAGTAAAAATAGCGTAAGTTTATGGCTGTAAAAAAAATATACTCAAATAAAAACGTTTACGAGGCATCCGTTGAACGCTTAGATTTCATATTTAAAAATTTTGAGAAAATATACCTGTCCTTTAGCGGCGGAAAAGACAGTACGGTTATGCTAAACCTGGTGGCTGATTATATGAGACAGCATAGTATAACCCAAAAAACAGGCATACTGTTTATAGACCTGGAAGGGCAATATCAGATAACTATTGATTTCATTAAAGATATATTGACAAAAAACAGCGATCTGTTTGATATTTATTGGTGCTGCCTGCCGCTGAATCTTAGAAATGCCCTGAGCGTTTTTGAACCGTTTTGGACATCCTGGGACCTGATAAACAAGAATAAATGGATTAGGGATTATCCCGATTTTCCGTGCATTACAGAAAAAAACAATCCCTTTCCCTTTTTCAGGAAAAATATGGAATTTGAGGAATTCATTTTCAAATTCGGGGAATGGTATGCCAACGGCAATAAAACGGCGTGTTTAGTGGGGATTCGCTCCGATGAAAGCTTTAACCGCTTTAGAACCGTAGCCCTAAAACAAAAGAGAATGTTAAACAACCTGAACTGGACAACCAGAATGTCCAAAACCGAAGACTTATACAGTTGCTACCCTATTTATGACTGGACAGGCAAAGATATATGGGTGGCAAACTATAAATTTAACTGGGATTACAACAGGTTATATGATTTATTTTACAAAGCCGGGATCAAACTGGACAGAATGAGAATTTGCCAGCCTTATGGAGACGACCAGCGCATAGGATTGAATTTGTTTCGCGTAATAGAACCTCAAATCTGGGCAAAAGTGGTGAACCGGGTTAGTGGCGCAAATTTCGGCAATATTTATTGCGGAACCAAAGTACTCGGATATAGAAGCGTAAGGCTTCCGGAAGGGCATTCCTGGAAGAGCTATACCAAATTGCTGCTGGAAACGCTCCCGAAAGCTACATCGGAAAATTACAAGGCAAAGTTCAGCAGATTTATAAAATACTGGAAAACGATAGGTTCTATTGTGAATACATCATGGTTACCGGCAGAAGCGGTTGTTACAGACAGGCTTTCAACGCGCGGAAACAAAAGCCTTCCGCTTGTGATTTACAAAGAAATCCCCGATAAACTGCCAATATGGGCAGAGATAAAAAAACTTGGCCCCAGTTGGCGGCGCATGGCTATATGTATTTTAAAAAACGACCAGTTATGCCGTTCCCTTTCTTTTTCGCAAACAAAAAAACAGCGGGAACGTATGCAGGTCTTATTGGAGAAATACAAAATAATATAGGAGCAGAAAATGAAGAAAGAATACAAAAGCCCCGTCTATAACATTCAGGCCATTCCAATAGAAAAGCTGAGGGCCAACGAGTACAACCCCAACAGCGTTGCGCCGCCGGAAATGGAGCTTTTATACCACAGCATTAAGGAAGACGGCTATACAATGCCCATAGTCGTTTATCACCATAAGGAAGATGATGTGTATGAAATAGTGGATGGTTTCCACAGATATTCCATAATGCTGCTGTATCCGGATATATACAAGAGAGAAAAAGGCCTCCTTCCGTGTTCCATTATAGAAAAACCCATCAGCCAGCGCATGGCTTCAACCATAAGGCACAATAGGGCGCGAGGCAGCCATAATGTGGATTTGATGAGCAACATAGTAGCCGAGTTGGTGGAGCTTGGCAAAAGCGACAGGTGGATTTCCAAGCATCTCGGAATGTCCCCGGATGAAATTTTAAGGCTGAAGCAGGTAACGGGTTTGGTTTCGCTGTTTAAGGACCAGGAGTTTTCCGAAACATGGGAAGTGGAGTTTGTGTAGTTTCCTAAAAAAATTACTACTTTCCATGCATGGAAAAACTACTGGCTCTCTTTGACTCATTTGTAGAAACGGAAAACGGAATTTATTTTTTGGGCAACTCCCTGTGGCATTGGATGCTGGCACTTGCAATAACCATAGCAGCTTACTTTTTATTCAGACTTGTTTTCAAAGCTATTGTTAAGCAGATAGATAAAATTGCAAACCGCACGGAAAGCGTATTGTACAACATAATTGTAGATGCCCTAAAGAACAGCAAATTCTGGTTTTTCGCCGTTATAGCCGTTTTCTTCGGCACAACGATTTTAAACCTTGGCGAATATGAATTTATACCTCTGCAAATCCTGATCTTAACCGCTTTTGTGCAAATAGGAATTTGGCTGAACGTTATATTTAACGATATACTTGGCAACTGGAGCAAAAAAAATAACCCCAATGCCATTAAGAATGCCGGATTTACTATTATCAGCGGGCTTGGCAAATTCCTCATTTGGGCAGTTATTCTGCTTTTAATTCTGGACAACTTGGGAGTCAAAGTCTTTTCGCTCATGGCCGGTTTGGGAGTGGGCGGCATTGCCGTAGCCCTTGCGGTGCAAAGAATACTCGGAGATTTATTCGCTTCCATTTCCATAATGATAGACAAGCCTTTTGAAATAGGAGATTTTATCGCAATCGGGGACATTAGAGGCACGGTGGAATCCATCGGCATAAAAACCACACGCATTCGCTCCATAACCGGAGAGCAAATCATTATCTCAAACAGCGACCTTTTAGACAGCCGGGTGAGCAATTTCAAACGAATGTTGGAACGCCGCATAACTTTCACCTTTGGTGTCACATATCAAACCGCAAAGGAAAGTCTGCACAAAATAACGGATTTGGTGAAAAATATCATAGAGGCCCAAAGCGGTTCACGTTTTGACCGTGGGCATTTGAAAGGCTTTGATGCGAGTTCAATAGAATATGAATTTGTCTATTGGGTGACTAGCCCGAACTACGTGGCTTATATGGACGTGCAGCAGAAAATAAACTTAGCCGTTATAGACGCATTCGCAGAGAGAAAAATAGAACTCGCCCGCCCAACGCAAACGGTATTTTTGCAGAAGTGATATGGATTTGGTTGTTGATTGTTCCCGCAAAGGCGTTAATCTGGGGCTTTATGCAAGCGGCGTGAGCTACGAGCTTTTTGAACCGAATGCAAAGGGCGATGAGTTGGGTTTGCTCCTCAATAGATTGTTGAGCGAAAATAATTTTGAGTTGGAGCAGGTGAAGCGGGTTTTGGTGACGCTTGGCCCCGGAAGTTTTACAGGCATCAGAGCCGGCATAGCCTTTTGCGAGGGGCTTTGCTTCAGCGGCAAAAGAACGTTGCATGGAGTTTCAACTTTAAGAGCCTTGGCAAGCCATTTCCCGGAAGGCGAAACGATAATTTTACACGCAAGGGCAAATCTTTATTATGTGCTAAAAGACAACTGCGAAAGCCTTGCAGAATATAAAATCCCCCCGCAAACTCACGAAAACCTGCCCATAACCCCTTTCGCAAAACTAATACCCCAGATAGAACCGAGCAGAACGCAAAAGGCAAACTATTTGATGAATCCGTATTCCAAAGTTTTCTAAATTCCCCCTATGTCTTATTCTTGGTGGAATACCATTCCCGAACATTTAGACCCTACGATTGTCACCGTTTTCGGCTTTCCGTTTAGGTGGTACGGGTTTATGTATGTATTAGCTTTTTCTTTTGGATGGTTTTTGATTTGGCATTTTACAAAGAAATATAAAATTCAAGCTATGAAACGCGAGCAACTGGACAGCGTTATGACTTGGCTGATTGTGGGGATTTTGCTTGGGGCACGTCTTGGTTATGTGTTCTTTTATGAATTTGCCTATTATGCGAATCACATTTCCGAGATTATTTTGCCATTTAAATTCAAAAACGATGGTATCCGTTTCACGGGAATTTCCGGAATGAGCTACCACGGCGGGCTTATAGGTGCCTTTTTGCTCACCTCTTATGCCATAAAAAAACAAAAACTGGACTACTGGAAAAGCGTGAATACGGTCTTTCTCGTTGTGCCTTTGGTTTATACCTTTGGGCGGCTTGGGAACTTTATAAACGGCGAGCTTTACGGCAGACCAACGGAATCGTCTATTGGAATGCTGTTCCCCCATGCGCCGGAAAATCCGCCTGTTCTCAGGCATCCGAGCCAGCTTTATGAAATGTGCTTTGAAGGATTTGTTCTGTTCGGGCTTATTTATGTTTTGTGGAGGCTGTTTCCCAAAGTCAGGGATCATGTGATGGCTGTTTACCTGATAGGTTATGGCACGGCGAGATTTTTCATAGAGTTTTTCAGGGAACCTACCCACACCGGCTTAATGGCAAACAATGCGGAAATCATGACCCGTGGGCAAATACTGTGCTCCGCCATGATTTTAAGCGGAATTGCATTGTGGGCATTGAGGGCTTACAGGAACAAGGCGCGCCGTCAATGATGTGCCCTTAAGTGCGAACATCGTTGCACAAGGGCGACCGTGAAGGTCGCCCCTACGGTTACTTCCCGCACTTGACGCCAGGCTTCGCCACGCACCATTTTCAGGCCTTTGTTTTGCGTGTCGCACTTGGATTTGTTCTCCTTTGTGTCTTTCATCTCTGTGCAGGTTGTTTGTTTGCCGCCTATGTAGATTACGCAATACATTGGCGTTGAGACGTTGCTCTGCCGTCACTTTTGGTGGGGGAAAGAGTGCATACCATCTTGGACTTGCGGTTAGTCACATAACCAAGGATTCCAAATTGGCAAATTCTCAAAATCTTTAAAGTCGGCGATAT
>JAISSJ010000179.1 GCA_031273195.1 Candidatus Fibrimonas sp. | reverse complement strand
GTTGAAGGGGAAAAAAAGAACTAAATGTATGGGGGGGGGGGGGCAAAAAATGCTATTGCAAAAACGCTGTGTGCAACGCCTTTATAAGCTTGCCTTATACCCTTGAAAGCAATTTTTTGCATATTCAGTATATAAATATAGTAAATTTTTCGGAAAAAAGCAAGGGGAAAAAGAAAAAAAGTGATATTTTTAGACGAAACTTGCAATTTTTCACAAATTTCGTCTAAAAAACCGGATTTTGAGGTTGTTTCCATATAGCTAATGCCTACTCTTAAGCTCCTCGCACTCCGCTTCGGTTAAAAACCTGAAGCCCATCGCCTCATGCTTTGGGCGAACCTCATCGAGATGTTTATTCCACCCCTTTATTCCACCATATTCCTCCAAAATTTCCTGGCGAATACGGTAAACCTCGTCTATTGTGTCTTCATACTCCATTTTCAGCTTCCTCCAGTTTCATTTTTCTCATAAAGGTACTCCTGCTAGACCTTGCGGTGATAAGGCTGGGAGAAGAAACCATAATTGGTAATTTAGAAAAAGCGATTTGGAATTTATTATATTTATCAATAATGATTTATAATTCCATAGAATTGTGTGCCGGAGCTGGTGGGCAAGCTCTAGGGCTTGAAAAAGCTGGTTTTAAGCATATTGAACTCATAGAAATAGATCATAATGCCTGTAATACATTGCGTTTTAACCGCCCTAAGTGGAATGTTATAGAAGGAGATATTCGAGATTATTTTCCAAAGCCTTCTATGGAAATAGATCTATTGGCTGGTGGCGTTCCTTGTCCGCCATTTTCGATAGCTGGCAAACAATTAGGCTCAAAAGACGAGCGTGATTTATTTCCTGAAGCCTTGCGGCTTGTTGCGGAACTGCAACCCAAAGCGGTAATGCTAGAAAATGTCAAGGGATTATTGGATTCCGTTTTTGATGAATACCGCACAAGAATTATTTTGCAATTAGAAAAATTAGGATATGTTGCAGACTGGCGTTTGTTAAACGCCTCTGATTATGGCGTTTCCCAATTACGGCCAAGGGTGATCTTTGTTGGCATAAGAAAAGAAATTGCCCCATATTTCTTTTGGCCAAACCCGAAAAAAGACAACCCTCCGACAATTGGAGAATTATTGTATGATTTAATGAAAAAAAACGGTTGGAAAAATGCAGCCCAATGGAAAAAAAATGCTTGTGATATAGCACCAACTATTGTTGGTGGAAGCAAAAAACACGGCGGTCCGGATTTGGGTCCTACACGGGCACGAAAAGCATGGGCTGCTTTAGGGGTTGACGGCAAAGGAATAGCCAATGATTCGCCGGAAAAAAACTTCGAAGGCTTACCGCGGCTCACTACGGAAATGGTTGCGTTAATTCAAGGATTTCCTCCGGATTGGATTTTTACAGGCAGCAAGACCAATGTATATCGGCAAATAGGAAATGCTTTTCCGCCGCCAGTTGCGGAAGCAGTAGGGCTTCGGATTAAAAAAGCATTGGAATTGCATATGGCATTTGTAGAGCATAAATTATTGGAAAGGAAATTTGCATAATGGTAAAAATAAAAAAAGGTTCACGGGCAAAATTGCGAACGCACTTTTTGGCAAATCTTGGCAGGGTAATGAATTCAGATGAGTTACGACAAATTGCAGGAACTTCAGAATGGGCTCGCCGTATTCGTGAGTTGCGAGACGAGGAAGGTTATCAAATTTTAACACATCATGATAAAAATAATCTTAAAACAGGCGAATACTTATTGGAAACAGATAAACCACAACCTGCCTTTTCACGAGAAATATCAAAAGAGACCAGAGCCTACGTGTTGGATAGGAATGGTTTTACCTGTCAAATGTGTGGAGCCGTAGCCGGAGAATCGCATCCTTACGATCCAGCGAAAAAAACTCGCTTGCATATAGGACATATTATAGACAAAAGCATCGGTGGAACCGATGACCCATCAAATTTACGAGCTATATGTTCCGTGTGTAATGAAGGGGCTTCTAATATAACATTAACTCGTCCTGATTTGCAAAAGCTCTTAATTCAAGTTCGCAGAGCCACAAACGGCGACCAGTTGGAACTGCTTAAATGGCTGTTGCACAAGTTCCCCGAACAATCAAGAAATAATCAAAGTTGAATTTGAGGAGAAAACCAAAAATGACCGAAAAAGAAAAAATGCTCTCCGGTGAGTTGTACACCTTTGACGACGAGCTTAAACGGGAGTTTTTAAATGCGAAAAGAATTACGCGATTGTTTAACAATACAACCGAAGAAGAAATTGAGTACAGAAAAAAACTTTTATCGGAACTTTTTGAAAAAATTGGGCAGAAAATATATGTTGAACCGCCTTTTCGCTGCGATTATGGCTACAATATTTCAATAGGAGATAATTTTTATGCCAATTATGATTGCATAATTCTTGATGTGAATAAGGTGAAAATCGGGAATAACGTGAAAATCGGGCCTCGTGTGTGCATTTGCACTGCGGGGCATCCTATAGAGGCTGCGGTTAGAAACTCGCTTTTGGAATTCGGCAAGCCGATAACAATAGGGAGTGATGTTTGGATTGGCGGAAATGTTGTGATAAATCCCGGAGTGACTATCGGGAACAATGTCGTTATAGGTTCGGGGTCTGTTGTAACGAGGAATATTCCCGATAACGTTGTTGCTGCGGGAAATCCCTGCAAGGTTTTGCGTTCAATAACTTGAGGTTATTTATGAAATCTTTGGCAACCGTGCAGCCCGCCTTGCTCTACAAAAAACTTTTTGCCCTATATGGGGCGCAAGGCTGGTGGCCTGTAAAAAGCGAATTTGAGGGGCGAGGCTATCACCCTAACAAGTTTGGCTTGCCTGCAACCGAAAAGGGCAAATTTGAGGTTTGCATGGGGGCAATTTTAACACAAAATACCTCTTGGATTCAGGTGGAAAAAGCTCTGAACAATCTTTTTGCCGCAAAGATAAATACCGCAGAAAAGATTTTAAAAACGGACGGCGAAACCATTGCGGCTTTAATAACTCCGGCGGGGTACAGAAATCAAAAGACAATGTACTTGAAAAATATAGCAAAATGGTTTGTTGAAGCGGCTGGCGGGGAGTTGGAAACTGCGCGAGACGAGTTGCTGAAAGTCAAAGGCGTGGGCAGGGAAACGGCTGATTCTATTCTGCTTTATGCTTTTCATTTGCCGACTTTTGTTATAGATACATATACGAAAAGAGCCCTCGCCTCTTTGAAAATCTTTGATGAAAAAACCAACTACGAAATTTTGCGAAAATGGTTTATGGAAAATCTGGAACCATCTGTGGAGTTGTTTCAGGAGTACCATGCGCTGTTTGTGGAGCATGGAAAGCGGAATACATCTTTGCAAACGCTGATGCAGGATGCTTTTTAACCCACTGTGCATTTAACGGCTCTTTTAAAAATCTACGTTCAACGCTGTTGTACCAATGCACAATTCTCGTGTTTTGCAATAGCATTTTGCCCAGTCTTTTTGCCGTGCCGTCTAAAAAATAATGGCGGCAAATTTCCGGGCCAAGGGGATAAAAAAAACTGCCGGGCAAAACTTCCATGAACTCCGAGTTTTTATTTTGCGTGATGTTTTGCAAAAGATGTGTGCCAAGGCGGTATCTTTTTAGCCTTTCCTTTTGCGGCATTGAATTCATTGTTTGGAATGCTTTTGCTATTACAGGATTTTTCGCTTCGCTTGCCAAAACAGCGTTGTTTGCGGATTGGCTGAAAAAAGTTTCGGTTTTTCTGAAAACTTGCTCCCCGTTTGGGCAGTATGTGCAAAAAAAACGCCAAGCAAAACGTAAACCACAAGCTATGTATGCAAACGGATTTACGGATTTGAACAATTCCCTCGGCAGGGCTACCGTTTCCGTTCCGCAAAAACCTTTTAGGTTCAACAGGTCATCAATCGGTTTTATGAAAATCGTGTCTGTGTCCAAATAAATGCCGCCGTGTTTATAGAGCAGCGCAAGGCGGAGCAAGTTTGCCTTTGAAGCGGGGCTTTTTACCTCGCTGCAAAGTTTTTCGCAAATTCCGTTATCTTCCAAATCCTTGAAAATTGAACCGTCTATGATTTTGAACTCTATTTCTTTTTCTTTCTTTATCAAATCAAAGCCTTCGCCTTGCAGTTCAACATCCGAATATACAATTATTTCCTGCGGTCTTTGCACTCGCAAGGCGGAAAGCACGGCAATTCCGGCACTCCAAGGGAAGTTTTTTCCGAGCCAAATAAAAAATATGCGGTTGGGAATCATTTTTAGGTAATGTAGAATTCTTTTTTCTATCTTTCACAAAATCCAATGAAAACCGGTCTCGCTTCGCGCCTTGCAGCTTTCCATGCTCTTTTGAACTGGAAAAAGGGGCAGGGCTTTGTGCAGGACAATTTGCAAAAAATATGCGAAGATTTACCGCAAAACGATAGAGCCTTGGCTTATGAAATCGCTCTGGGAACATGCAGAAATTTGACCGGCCTGGATGAAAAACTGCAAAGCCTTATGCGCAAATTGCCGGAAGAGCCTTGCAGGGCGATTTTGGAAATTTCACTGTACCAGTTGCTATGCACCCGCATTCCGCATTACGCCGCCGTCAATTCCGCTGCGGATTTAGCCCGTCAACTCGGTTTGGATGAACAAGGGGTGAAATTTGTGAATGCGGTTTTGAGAAATGCCCTTAGAAAAAATCTTGCGAAAATTGAGAACAGTTCGGCAAAGGCCCCGCAGCAGTGGATAAGGGCAAATCCGCAAAAAACAAGTGCTGAAGAATTGGTTTCAAAACTCGGCTTGCGAGAGTCTAAGATTCTTTTTGATAAATTTATTTCGGTTACGAGCGCAAGCGAAATATTGAAAAATCCGTTGTTTGAAAAAGGATTTTATTCGTTTCAAAATCCGGCCTCTTTTTTTACGGCAAAAATGTGCGAGATAAAAGCGGGGTATAAAATTTGGGATGCCTGTGCCGCGCCGGGCGGGAAAAGCGCAATGCTTGCGGAAGAGAATCCGGAGGCATTTTTTTTCAGCACGGACAACAGCGAAAAACGAATTTCAAAATTATTTGACTTGCAAAAAAGGCTTGGGTTAAATAATGTTCACATAGCTTTGGCAAATGCGCAAAACCCGCCTTTTTCGGAGTGTTTTGATATAGTTATAACGGATGCCCCGTGTTCAAATATGGGAGTTGCTTTAAGGCGACCGGAAGTTTTGCACAGTTTTTCAAAGGAGAAAATTTCGGAACTTTCAAAAAAGCAACTGGCAATTTTGCAAGGAGCGTCTGTTGCGGTTAAAAAAGGCGGTGTTTTGATTTACTCGGTTTGCAGCAAGGAAAAAGAGGAGACAAGCGAAGTAATTGAGAAATTTTTAAACGGGAGTTTTGTACAGGAAGATTTTATATTTACCGATATGCCGGATGTGGATGGATTTTTCGTGGCGAAACTTAAGAAAGTTGAGAGTTGAGAGTTGAGAGTTGAGAGTTGTAAACTCATAATTATATTCGCACTGGCTTTTTCCACTAGTGTTTTTGCTCAGACTTTTTCTTTTGAGGGGGGGTGGAATTATTTTGTTGGCAGTTTGCAAAAAGATGTAAAAAATGCTCCTTATTTCGGGGTTGGTTTTGCGCTTGGGCTTTCGGATTATACCAGCGGGTATTTGCAAGGTTCATATAGTTATTTGCATTTGAAAAACAATTCGGATTTTAAGGGTTTGCATCAATTTCTAGGGCGGGCCGGGATTGAGGTTTATGAGCTTTTGGGAGTTGGAATAAGTTTGGCAGGTGTGAGGGGTAATTCCGCAACACCGCAGGCGGAGAATTATATGCTCGCCAGCAGCGAGTCTGAATTCGGTTGGGATTTTCATTTAAAGTTTAACTTGTTCAAATTAAAAAGCTGGGCATTCGGCGCAAAACTTAATTACGATATAATCTGGACTAGCCCTAAGAATAGCCATATATTACAAGCCGGTATTTTTGCCGGTTATTAGCTTTTCTCTGGGATGAAAATGGTGATGTTCGCTTTTCAAATAGGAGCTATCCAAATGCGTATAGATTTGCGTGGTTGATAAATTTGCGTGCCCTAAGAGTTCCTGCAAAATGCGCAAATCCATTCCACCGGCCAAGCAATGGGTTGCAAAGGAATGTCTGAACGAGTGCGGGCTGATTGAATCTTTGCCTAAAAAAGCCGTGCGCGCCTGAATGATTTTCCACGCCCCGATTCGGCTCAGTTTTTTGCCGTGAAAGTTGAGAATAACAGTGTCTGTTTTGGGTTTTAGCATTTGCCGCCATTCCTTGATCCAGAGTTCCAAATTTTCCTTTGCCTTGCCGGCAAGCGGAACCAATCGCTGCTTATTGCCTTTGCCAACAGGGGTGAGCCAGCCGTTATCCAGTTGAACATGCTCCAGTTTCAGGGAAACCGCCTCGCTGATTCTCAGCCCTGCGCTGTATAGAAGCTCAAGCAGGGCGATGTCTCGCATTCTGAATTTGTAGTTTGCGGGTATGTTTTCAAAAACCTGCGCAACCTCGTCTATGCTCAAACATTGCGGCAGATATTTTTCAAGGCGTGGCGCGGCAAATAAATTTTCCGGTGAAAATTCCAGTTTGCCTTTTTCTTCCAGATAGTATAAAAATCCGCGCAAGGAGGAGTAGTACCGTGCCAGCGAAGACGGTTTATAGTCGGAGGCCTTTGCCCTTTCCGCTAGAAATACATCTATGCTTTCTATTGAAAGCTCTGTTTGTTCGCAGAACGATTTTAGGTCGGCTTCGTAGCTTTTGATTGTTTGCCCGGACAGGTTTTTTTCCAAACCCAGATAACGGAGGTAGTCTTTTAGCAAGGGGGTGAGGTTCATTTGCCGGTTTGTTGGAGGCGGAAATAAAAAATCCCCCGTTGCACGGGGGATTTTTTAACAATTAATTTATTTCAGCATAATTTTGCCGGAGTAGCCCAAAGATGGTATGCGAACCAGGTAAACTCCGGTTGGGAGGTTGTTCAGGTTCATTTTGCTGCCGGGTACATAAACCTGGTTGTGAACAACTGCGCCTTGCAAGTTGAGAATTTGAACAGAAGCAGGTGAGTTAACAGTCATGGAAAGCATCCTGTTGTATAAGCTCAAGTTCAAACCATTTGCACCTGCGCCATTGGAAAGAATGGGAACACCGCCGGTGCACTCATCGTTCCAGCCAAGTTCATACAAAGCGAAGTCCACATCCACGGCACTTCCGGTACCGTTTTTAAGGCGTATTTTAAGAGAATATGCACCTTCTACAGCGGTTGATATGGGCTGTACCTGTATTCCACTTCCCCAGCCGTCCTTTTTGAAATCACCAGAGGTTTTACCGGTGGTTACAGAGAGATCCCATTTCGGTTTCACAGTTTTCTTACTTGATGCAGGCAGTTCAACGTACCAAGTGTCATATTCATACTGACTTTCATTCCATCCAAGCTCAAACTGCACTAGCCCAGTGGACTCATAAGTTAAGCAATACCCCAGTTTGCTAGATAAATTTTCCGGACCTTCAGGTTTATTGAAGTTAAAACCTATGCCGGAGATTGAAGGTGCGGTGGACTCCGCCGGTCCCCCGTGGAATTTAACTCTAAGGGCATCCGCATCTATAAGGGAAGAACCATCGGACTCATCAGATATGGAAGTTCCTTCAGCAAACTCAACATATGAACCGTTTATCCTAACTTCTGTTCTCGCATCCTGGTCTATATAACCAAACCACCAGCCACCTGTGCCGTCGTAACAGGGATGGCCCTCTTGTGGTGGGTCTTGGCTCTCTTCCCAGCACTTAATAACTGCGGGGGCTTTTACCTGCAAGGAAGGAAAGTCTTCCGTATTTGGCCCCCACAAGCTACCTGCAGCAGAGACTAAACCGTATGCGCCTAGTGCCGCTAAAGCAATTTTTTTCATAAGAAACTCCGTTTTAAAGATTTAACAATATAAATATACAAAAAAATATGGAAAATAGACAAAAAAATTACATATTTTGGATATTTCTTACATTTTTGTGTGATTTTAGGGGAAATTTTTGGGGTTTTTACTATATTTCCTCCCATGTCAGACGGCATTGTTGTAACAGGAACCTTTACGGATGATTCCTTCGCTATGGATGTAGCGCAGTATATGGGCTTGCGCGGCGATATTTCAGACGAAGTATCCCTTAAAACCTACGCTAACAGCGAGTTTTGCCCCCGCTATATCTCCGATATTGAAGACCTTGAGCGGGTAGGTTGCTACCTGGAAGGCAAAATAGTCATAATATGCTCCGTTTCGCTATCCACAAGGAGCAGAAACGATTGCGCCATGCGCAATATGATTTTGGCAAGGGCGGCAAAAGACAACGGAGCCAAAAGGGTGATTTTAATTGAACCGGACTTATTCTATTCTGCGCAAGACAGAGGGGCATATCGCTTTGGCGAGATTGAAAAGGACAGGGACATCACAGACCTGAAAAAGTTTGACGGGCAGGCGTTTACCTCTTTGCTCTACGCAAAACTCTTAAAGGAATCGGGGGTTGATACCGTTATAACGGTTCATAATCACTCCGTAAATGTTGAAATTCTTTTCAGAGATGTTTTTGAAGGAGATTTTCACAACCTTGTTCCTGCGGAAATTTACGCTCATTATATAAAAACTTCCAACTTTGTGCAAACCGGCAAAAACGGCGATAATCTGGTAATAGTTTCGCCTGACAAGGGAGCCGCTCCCTTTGGCAACAGGGTGCGCGATTCGCTTGCCCTTAGCGATTGCAAACGAGTGACCTTGGACAAGAGACGTACCGGTGAACGCGAGGTGAGCGTGGCGTTGAACCCTGCCAGCGAAGTTGACATAGGTTACCTTACGGGCAAAGATGTCATTATTTTAGACGATATGGTTCGCACAGGTTCTACCATTGTTCAGTGCTGCGAATATTTGAAAAACAAGGCTAATCCGCACAGGGTCTGTTTTGGAGTAACGCATTTTTATTCAAGCCCGGAAGCACGTGAAAAGCTGAACAGCCCCTTTATAGACGAAATAATGACAACCAATACCCTGCCCGATATTCTAAACCGCGACTGCCAGGGACGCTTGCGCCGCAAAATGGTTGTGCTAAAGCTGGGCCAGTGGATTGCCCGTTATGTTCTCCGCATGTTTGATATGGATTACAGCTATCTGGAAAAGCAATTCTACATGGTTGATATGTCTTCCAAAAATCCACGCTGGCCGCCGCCTAGCCTTGTGAAGTAGAGCCTTAGCAATTTTTCCGCCGCCGCAAAGGGGCTTTCCTTGCCCTCTAAAACGGCGTTTTCCAAGAGCGGCTGTTCTTTTTTAACCACAGGGCTGTTGTAAAAATTGAATAAGAGGCTATTGTGAATTCTGCTTTCCATCCAGTTTTTCTGCTGCTCCTTTCTGTTTTGGAAAAACCATCCGTTCTGTTTAACAGTGTTCTCAAAATCGCTTATCATTTTCCAAACTTCCGGCAAGCCTTCTCTGGTAACAGAAGATGTTGCTATTACCTTGGGCATCCAGTTGTAGGGAGTTGCGGGGAATAGATGGAGCGCGCCTTGGTATTCGGAGCGGGCTGCCAGGGCCTTTGTAACATTTTGCCCGTCGCATTTTGTTATTGCCATGCCATCGCACATTTCCATTATGCCGCGTTTTATGCCCTGCAATTCATCACCTGCGCCTGCAAGCATCAAGAGCAAAAAGAAATCTGCCATGCCATGCACTGCGGTTTCGCTTTGCCCAACGCCAACCGTTTCTATTAAAATTATCGGATAGCCCGCCGCTTCGCAAAGCAGTATGGATTCCCTGGTTTTTTGCGCAACCCCGCCCAGCGAGGTGCCTGAGGGCGAGGGTCTTATAAAAGCCTCTTCCTTTGCGGAAAGCACATTCATTCTGGTTTTATCGCCCAAAATACTGCCCTTGGTGCGCTGGCTTGTGGGGTCTATGGCTAGCACGGCTATTTTTTTGCCGTGTTCTTCTATCAGGTAAATGCCAAAGGCTTCTATAAATGAGCTTTTGCCGGCACCGGGGCTGCCCGTTATGCCTATCCTCAAAGAATTGCCGGAATGCGGCAAGCATTTTTGAATTAATTCCTGCGCTTTATTCTGATGCTTAGGCAAGCTGCTTTCCACAAGGGTTATAGCCTGAGAAAGAGCCACCCTGCTTCCGCTTAATATGCCCTTAAAGAGTTCCTCTACGCTTGCTTCTTTGCGGCGGCGTTTTGCCAGCACCGCCTCTATGTTCGGATTAACAACGCTTTTTGCCGCCACGCCCGGCGAAATAGAAAGGGCCTCCGAACCAGCCCGTTCTGCAAATTCACCGCTAGCCACTATTTTGCCGGTTTAATATCAAGCAATTCCATATCAAAAACGAGCAAGGTGTTGCCGGGTATCACCGGGCCGCCATTTTCGCCGTAAGCCAAGCTGCTTGGAATCCACACCTTAACTTTTTGGCCTTTGTTCATCAAGCTCAGCATTTCTATCCAGCCTTTGATAAATTTGCCCTCGGCCAGAACTTCAGATAGAGGCTGGTTGCGTTTAAATGAGCTGTCAAATTCCGAGCCATCCAAGAAAGCACCTGCGTAGTGAACAACTACGGTGTCTCCGTCTTTGGCTGTTTGGCCTTTGCCTTCGGTTACCGTTGTGTATTGCAAGCCGCTTTCCGTGGTGATAACACCGGCCTCGGCCTTATTCTTTTCAAGGAATTCGGTTTGTTTAACTAGATTTTCCGCAGCTACCTTTGCCCTTGCTATGGAATCTTTTGTAATATAAGCTCTTTGCATTTCCATTATAAATTCGTTCAAAGCTACTGTAGCTTCGCTATCGCTCATCAAGGCCGGCTTGGTTGTATCCAATTTGTCTTTTATGCCTTGCAAAATCAGGGCGTAGTCCAAATCCGCTTCCATAGCGTCCATTTGCCGCTTTACGGATTTGCCTACATCGTTACCGATTGCATAGCTGTGCTTGCCTTTTTGGGTTTCTAGGGCAGCCTTATTTTTAACTGCCTGGTTGTCTGCGTTCAAATCGCAAGACATGGATATAATGCTTGTAAAAGCAGCGAGAGAGAGGAGGATTTTTTTCATGGGGGTAATTTAGAAAAAAATTTCCGCTGTTAAAGGCTAGCGGGAATAGGTGTATATTCCGTTGTTTTCCGAGTACCAAGAAATAAAATTGTTTGAGGTTAAGGGTTTTGCCATAAAATAACCCTGGCCTATGTCGCATTTAACGCTGTTTAAGTATTCATAGTCGGAAAGGGTTTCTACCCCCTCGGCTATGGTTTTTACATCTATTGTGTGCGCCAAATCCACTATGGCCTTTACAATTTCCTTTGATTCCCTGTTTGTACCCAGGTTGCGAACAAAGGACTGGTCTATTTTTAAATAGTCTATGGGCAATCTTTGCAAATACTGGAAAGAGGAGTAACCGGTTCCAAAATCATCCAGGGCGATTTTTATATTGGCATCGTGAAAACGGTTAAGGCCGTCCAAAATGTGCTGGAAATCCGTAATCAAGGCACTTTCGGTAACTTCAATTTCCAAACATTCCGGCGGCAGTTTCTTTTCCTTTAACAAATTCAAAACCTTGTTCACAAAGTTAGGCTGCAACAGGTTATAGGTTGAAACATTAACGGCTATGTTGACAAAAATTCCGCTTCGCTGCCAGAGTTTCAACTGCAAAATCGCCTGTTTAATCACAAAGTCGGTGATGTTTTCTATAAGGGTGCTTTGCTCCGCCTGCGGGATAAACAATCCGGGCGGCACAAAGCCCATGTCGGGGTCATTCCATCTTATCAAAGCCTCTACCGAATTTATCTTTCCTGTTGCCATATCTATTTTCGGCTGATAAACCAAAAACATCCATCTGCTTCTTATGGCAAGGTCTATTCTCCCTAAAATATCCGAGGCTTTTGAATGCTTTGCGCCCTGTGCGAGGTTGGAGGGACCATACACAACCAGGTCTTTCATCTGTTTTACGGCGGTGTCCGCAGCTTTTTCTGCGTAGCGCAGCGGCAGTTCGCCGGAATTTGTTTCCGAAAAATCGGAAAAACGGTAAATGCCAAGCCGAGAATCCGCATGTATAAAAAAGCCTTTATGGAGAAAATTCTTTTTAGCTACGCTCGTCAGGCTGTCTTCAAATTTTTCTTTTGTTTCCAAATCATCTTCATTGCTTTTTCTAAAAAAGAAAGCGATTTGGTCTGAACTTATGGAATATGTTTCTATTTCTGCATTCATTTTTTTTGTGAGTTCCGCGCACTTGTCCTTGAATTGATTGAATATGCTTTTGGTCACATCGTTTCCAAAAGTTTCGGAGAGTATTTTTGTGTTGGATATAACGATTACCACTATCGCAAAATGCCCGCTTATCTGCGCAGCCGACAATTCCGCCAACTTATCGCAGAAAGCCTGCCTGTTGGGCAAGCCTGTTGAAATATCCGTTATGCGAATATTTTCTTCAAAGCGGAGATAATTCCTTAAAGCGTTGCTCAAATTTCCAACAACAAGGCCTACGGTGGCATAGCCAAAAGCTCTAATTGCCCATGCCGGGGAGCCATAGCCGCTTAAATCTATCCAAAGCGGGCTAAAACATGTAGCTACTGCGGCTCCAAAGAACAATCCGGCCATTTCCCCGAAAAAGAACGCCGTGCAAATTATAGGTATAAAACTCATATAGGTTATTTCGCTTATGTGGAAATGGGAAACCAGCAAAAAAACGAATGCCTGTGTAACTGCGATAAACGTCCCAATCTCTATTTTGGTGCGCCTATTCATTGACAATAAATATTTTTTTACGAACATTCCTAGTTAAATGTAGAAAATACTATTTTCCCCCCATGCCTTCCAAAAAAAACAACATTCGGTACGTTTGCCGAGAATGCGGAGAGAAATTCTCCAAATGGGCGGGCAAATGCCCCGAATGCGGTGCATGGAGTTCGCTTTTTGAGCAGGAAGTTGAGAGCAACCGTGGCATCGGCGCAAAAGCCATGCTGCAAAACACCGGTTCCAAACCAACTCCAATATCGCAGGTACCAACCGAACACGCAAAGCGGTTATCCACGGCAAACCCCGAATTTGACAGAACGCTTGGAGGCGGAATGGCACCGGGTTCCCTGGTTTTAATAGGCGGCGACCCTGGCATTGGCAAATCAACGCTTGTTTTGCAAACTCTTTCCACAATGGCGGCGGCTGGCTGCAAAAGCCTTTATGTGAGCGGCGAGGAGAGCGCGGCGCAGGTTAAGCTGAGAGCGGAGCGGTTGGGAGCGGCTGGGGGCGATATGCTTTTGCTTTGCGAAACTTCGCTCAACAAAATTTTGGAATGCGCAGAGCAGATAAAGCCGCAGGTGATGGTGATAGATTCCATTCAAACCATGTATAGCGAGGAGTTGCCGGGAACGCCGGGGAGCGTTTCGCAACTCCGTGAATGCGCTTTAAAGCTCATGGTTTACGCAAAAAACAGCGGCACGGTTACCATGTTGATAGGGCATGTCACAAAAGACGGGCAAATAGCAGGCCCCAGAATTTTAGAGCACATGGTGGATACCGTTGCATATTTTGAGGGCGATAAAAAGGGGCAATACAGAATTTTGAGAACGGTAAAAAACCGTTTTGGCGCAACGGACGAAATCGGTGTTTTTGAGATGACCTCGCTTGGGCTTATACCCGTGCAAAATCCCTCAAGAGTATTTTTGCAGGAAGGCGCAGAGCTTTCGCCCGGCAGCGTGGTAAGTTGCACCATTGAAGGCAGCCGTGCATTGCTTTTTGAAATTCAGGCATTGGTGGGAAAAACGAGCTATGCAATTCCGCAAAGGGTTTCCGCCGGAGTTGAAGCGAAAAAACTCACAATAATACTTGCGCTTTTGGAACGCTTTGCAAAAATCCAAACCGGCAATTCGGATGTTTTTGTTTCCGTGACCGGCGGCCTAAGACTTGACGACCCAGGCATAGATTTGTCCCTGGCTCTTGCCGTGGTGAGCAACGCCTTGAACATAAGGTTGCCGCCTCGCAGCATTGTTATGGGCGAGCTTGGGCTTTCCGGCGAAATTCGCACGGTGAGTTCCTTGGATTTGAGAATAAAGGAAGCACATCGTTTGGGTTTTGAAAAGATAGTAGTGCCAACAAGCGCAAAGATTCCCGCTGTGAAGGGTATTGAGGTGATTAAATTTGCGAGGCTTGAGGAGGCGGTGGGGTGGATGTGCTCGTAGAGCAATTCGCTTGTTTCCATTCGTGCAAAAATCGCAGGGCGTATTGCTGAATTCCCTCAAAGTAAGTGTCTATAAACTTTGCAAGTTCCTTGCCCGTATAGCGGTAATGCCAGCTTTCCCAACTGTAGCCTGTTATTTCTTCATAACCTTGGGGGTATGAAAGGGACCAGCCAAAACGTGAGGCATTGGCTGCAAGCCAGCGGCCTTCGGTTGTTTGCGCAAATGCGTTTGTAATGGAGCCAAAGTCAATAGTAAGCCCCAACTGGTGCTGGCTGTGTCCAGGGCGGGCAGATACTCTGTCTGCCGCCTGCTGGCCCGCTGCCTTAACCTTGCGATTGTAAACATTTACCTGATAAACATATGTGCGGTACGTAGAAGAAACGGTAAGCGTCAGCTTTTCGCTCTTTGCGGCGGCGGCCATTTCTTCAAGCGAAGCGGCGGCGGCACTTCTTAGAAAAAGGCCGTCTCTGCCTACCCTGTAGGAACCCTTTGCCAGTTTGACCAAGTCACTAGGTTCATAGTTTTCCGGAAGAGCATGCTTCTTGTCTATGAGCATCCAGAGAAACGGGTCTTCCTGCAAAATGATATTAACAGCCTGAATAAAAGCGGAATCGGTGGCTATGCTTTCCTGTATTTTTAAAGAAATATTTTGCGGCAATTCGGCGTTGGCTAAAACACCGGATAAGAGCGATGAGAAATTTGCGCTTGCCTCTTTTTCGGTATTCTCGGTTGGCACCGCTGCGGGCTGGTCTTTGCGGTCTTTGCAACCTGTGGAAAACGATATTGCGGTAGCAAAAAGCAAAATTGGAGCTATTTTGTTCAAATTGGTAATCCTCTAGCAAAAAAGTAGAAAATTTTAGTTACTTGCGCAGTTCCGTTACCTTGCATCTGCGGCTGGGAATTTCTATATTTACCTTCATGGATTCTCTCCCTATAAAAGACTTCCTTTTTTACGCAACTGCTATTATCATGGTTGCCGGTGCATTGCTCACGGTTTGGGTGAAAAATATTCTGCACAGCGCGATTGCCCTTATAGGCACATTTTTTTGCTCGGCGGTTCTTTACTTTTTGCTCTCCGCTGAATTTGTGGCTGTGGCTCAAGTGATGGTTTATATAGGCGGAGTGGTTGTTTTTATTGTGTTTGCAATACTTTTAACAAGCCACTTGGGAGAAACAGCCCTTGGAACCGGAAAACTGCGAAAATTTTTAGCGGTTTTATTTTCCATAGCAGTTGCGGTTTTGGCGGTTATGCTCTTAAAGGAAATTGACTTTGGCACACAAACGCCAACAGAGGATTT
>JAISSJ010000078.1 GCA_031273195.1 Candidatus Fibrimonas sp. | reverse complement strand
TCCTCGTAAAGCTCCATGCTTATTATAGCTACATCTCTCTTGCCATTTTGAACTATGAACACAGGCTCTTTGCTTTCATGGCATATTTTTGAAATTTCAAAATATGAACTTGCCAAATCAGCAACTTTTTTAACAGCAGACATATTCCATTCTCCCTAGGACAAAAGTCAATTATACCTTGTATTCACAGGTATTGTTGTAAATATAGAAATTTCTATATTCTATCCACAATGAAACAAAATCTCCCTACAATTCGCAGTTCTGCTGCCGAATATTTAACCTTTGTAGCTGCCACTGGCGATGCCCCGCAAAGTATTGAAATGCGTTATGAGGATGAAAATATATGGCTAACGCAAAAAATGCTTGCGGAACTTTATAATGTGGACGTTAGAACAATAAATGAACATATACAGAAAATATATATTGATTCCGAATTGCAAGAAAACGCAACTATCCGGAATTTCCGGATAGTTCAAAACGAAAGTTCAAGGCAGGTTAACAGAGAAGTAAAACACTACAATTTGCAAATGATTATCGCAATAGGCTTCAAAGTAAATTCAGAACGAGCCGTGCAGTTTCCCCCATGACCCTCCTCACCGAACAATCCCTTGAAGGCTTCCTAACCGCAGTATTTGAAGCGTTCAGGCTAAAGCTCCCCGTGCAGAGAATCGTTGCGGAAAATGTTCACATTCTGCAAATGTTTGAAGACACCCACGCAATCGCAACCAATTCCGAAAATGCGGCAAGGGTGTGGAAAGGTATGCAAAAAAATGCGGGCAAAAATGTTGCCTTTATGGTGCAGGCAGCCTATCTCTCCGAATTGCCGGAGATGGAAATTTCGCTGTGGGAATATGTCAAGGGAATTTTTACAAATCCGGAAAATGCGCAGAATACTCTTGAGCCGCACACCCACGCTGTTTTTAAAACGGCTAACAAGGTTAGAGCGGAGTCGCACAATATAAAAGGCTTTGTCCGGTTTCAAAAAGCGGAAAATGATTTGATGGTTGGGGTAATTGAGCCAACATATAATGTTGTGAATTTGCTTGCGGAGCATTTTGCAAGCAGGTTTCCGAATATGCAGTGGATGATTATTGACGCAAAAAGAGGAATCGGAATTCATTACGATTGCAGGGAAGTTTACGAGGTATGCGGAGATGCTGCGGAAATTCCTCAAATAAACGATGAATTTGCCGCCCTTTGGAAGGGTTATTACCAATCCGCTAATATAAAAGAGAGAAAAAATCCCAAACTCCAGCGGCGATGCTTGCCGGTGAAGTATTGGAAGCATTTAACGGAAATGAATTAATCAGCGTTTTCTATATTCTATATCATGAAAAAAATCATTCTCTCTTTGCCCCTGTTGCTCACAATGATTTCTTGTGAAGCAACTAAACCCGCTCCGCAAAGCAATGAAGCTCTGCGAAAAAAGGCCGATAGCCTCGCTACCGAGCTCTCCGAAGTTAAAAGCGTTCTGACCTATGTTCTTGAAAGGGGTATGAATTCCTCTTTTGAGCAGGTTAAAAAAGAAATTGAAAACGCCAATAAGGAATGGGACCTGCAACTGGAAGCAAGCCCCTCCATAGGCGACCCCAAGGCGAAAATAGTGATAGTTGAATTTACCGAATTCCAATGCCCTTATTGCAGCAGAATTGCTCCGACTTTGGAATCCCTGATTAACAAATATCCGGATAAAGTTCGGCTTGTGTATAAACACTTCCCGCTCAGTTTCCATAAAGATGCGCCTGCGGCTGCGGCTGCGGTAATTGCGGCTCAAAAACAGGGCAAGTTTTGGGAATATCGCTGGTTGCTTGCTCCCAACTACAACAGCCTGAACGATTCAACCTTTACGGCCATAGCTCAGCAAGTTGGCTTGAACATGGAGCAATTCAAAAAAGATATGGTTCTGGATGCGGACAAACAAGCTATTATAGACCGCGACATGAAGCTGGGAATGGAAGTTGGTGTTCAGGGAACGCCGAATTTTTATGTAAACGGCAAACGCCAGGATAGGTTTAGCCCGGAACTCATTGACCAGCTTGTAAAAGATTTATACTGATTAACAGAGAGTTGAAAAAACATGAATTACGAAGATGCCGGCGTATCCCTCGCAAGAGCGGACAAGGCTATGGTTGGTGTTAAAAAATCCGTCCGTACAACCTTCAACGCCGGAGTGCTTGGCGATATAGGCAACTTTGGCGGATTATTCACACTCAATCATCTGGGGTTAAAAGAACCCGTTTTGGTATCTTCGGTTGATGGGGTTGGCACAAAGTTAAAAGTGCATTTTGGACTTAAAAGCCATGATTTGCCCGGACAAGACATCGTAAACCATTGCTGCAATGATATTTTGGTTCAGGGTGCACGCCCGCTTTTCTTTTTGGATTACTTGGCCACAGGCAGATTGGAAGCCGGAGTTTTGGAAGCCGTAGTTGAAGGCATGGCAAAGTCGTGCAGGGAAAACGATTGCGTTTTAATCGGTGGCGAAACTGCGGAGATGCCAGGCATGTATCACGAGGGCGAATACGATATTTCTGGAACAATAGTAGGCGTTGTTGAGCGTGATGAAATTATAGACGGGAAAAAAATAGTACCCGGCACGGTTGTTTTGGGAATGCCGTCCACAGGCTTGCACACAAACGGTTATTCGCTTGCCCGCAAAGCCTTGTTTGAAGCAGGTGGTTACAATTTGGATTCCAAAGCGGAGGGCTTGAATGGAACGGTCGGCGAAGTTTTGGCTGTTCCTCATCGTAGCTACTATCGCTCTTTGATTGATTTGGTACATGCAAAGAAACTGCAAGGCTTGGTGCATATAACGGGTTCGGGTTTTCAGGGCAATATTCCACGTATTTTGCCCAAAGGCGTTTCGGTTCAAATAAACTGCTCTGCATGGAAGGTTCCGGAGATTTTCAATCTGATTCAAAAATGCGGAAATGTTGAACGAAACGAAATGTACAATACTTTCAACATGGGAATAGGAATGCTGGTGTTTTCCGCTCCCGGCGATGCTGCGGAAATTCGCAGGCATTTGGAGGGCAAGGGGGAAACGGTGTTTGAGTGTGGGCGTGTGGTTGAGGGAGATAATAAAGTTATACTTAGCGATTAATGATTAGAGATTAATTTCATTATCGTTGCATTTTCTCCGTTTGCGTAATATCCTTTTCTTTCGGATATTTTTTCGTATCCTAATTTTTTGTAGAGAGAAATTGCGGCGGTGTTGTTTTCTCTCACTTCCAGGAAAAAGTTTTTTGCACCTAGCTTTACAAGTTCCTTGTGGCAATGTTCCATCAACATTTTTGCCAAGCCTTTGCCTCGTTCGGCTTGTTCAACCGCAATGGATAAAAGTTCGCATTCATCGCCGGACATTTGCCAAATTGCAAAAGCCTTTTTTTCCCAAGCCCAAGAAGTTGAATTCGGCTTAAACTGCGGCAGGCCGCATTCGCTTTGAATAGCGGAAATCCATTCCTTATCCATAGCAGGGAAAGTAGTAAAAACGTCAACATATGTTTGCAAAATTGCAAATGTTTAATTTAAAGGATCCTTTAAATGTTACAGTGATATTTCCCAACAAACCCGATGATTTTGAGCTTGCACGTGAATCAAGGTTCAGACAAAAGGTTGAAAACCCCCACCTGGCACACCTTCCACAAAACAACATCTATATAACCCTTATTCAACCCGGTTTCCTTCTCTATTTGCGCAAACATCTTATCACAAAGTTTTTTCACCTCTTCATTCAAAGGGAATCCCTCCTGCAAATCCGATTTGCCGAGCGCAATCCCAAGCCTCTGAATCCAAACATCGTATTTGACATTGTTAATGCCCAAATTACGTGCCAAATGGTTTTTGGTTATCTCGCCGATATGCGGCAGCTTTCCCAAGTAGCTCAATTTTTCGCCTTCGCTTTTCAATTCATAAAATCCATCTCTGAATTTTTGGCGACCTTTCCAGATTTTTACTATGGCCCTTATCTTGTTCGCATTCCCGAAAATCGGTAGCAAATTCTTTTCGCGAACCTCGCCGCCGCTATTTATAAAATCCATTATTTCACCAAATTTTTTCTTCGCAATTTTTTGCCTGAACCCGCCCGCCAAAATAACATAAATGCACTCCTCTGCAAATTCCTCTGCATTCAGAACAGGCGGATTGAGCAAACGCTCCTTTATGGTTTCAAAACTGTCCTTATCCTCGCCCAACCCGGAATCTACAATGTGCTTTTCAAGGGCAAAGAAAAGAGGGGCGTCTATTTTTTCCACTGCGGTATTGGTCAACGTGCAGATGATTTGTTTCATTGAGGGAATTTAGGAAAAATTTTTTCTACATTCTCCCTACCACTTCACGGAGAGACCTCATGACAAATGGGAAAAAAATAGCTATGGTTTCCGGAATCACCGGACAAGACGGCGGTTATTTGGCAAAATTCTTGCTGGAAAAAGATTATAGGGTTTTGGGCTTGTACCGCAGAGGTGCTACCGATACCTTTTCAAAACTCAAGGAACATGGAATTCTTGAACAAATTGAATTGCTGGATTTCGACTTGCTGGAACTTTCAAATATTTGCAGACTGTTGAGAAAATATCAACCCGATGAATTTTACAATCTTGCGGCGCAGAGCTTTGTGGCCGCTTCGTGGGAAGAACCGGTTTATACCGCACAGGCCGATGGAATTGGTGCATTGTACATACTTGAGGCTATTCGTGAATTTTCTCCGAAAACCCGCTTTTATCAGGCTTCCACCTCCGAGATGTTCGGCAAGGTTCAGGAAGTTCCGCAAACGGAAAAAACACCTTTTTACCCGCGCTCTCCTTATGGAGTTTCAAAATTGATGGCGCACTGGATGTGCGTAAACTACAGCGAAAGTTTTAACGTGTTTGCCTGTTCCGGCATTCTGTTCAACCACGAAAGCCCAATGCGTGGGAAGGAATTTGTGACCAGAAAAATAACCGCTCATTTTGCGGAAATTTATACCGGAAAAACAAACGAGCCGCTTGAACTCGGCAACCTCAACGCAAAACGAGACTGGGGGTACTCCGGCGACTACGTAGAGATGATGTGGAAAATGCTCCAGCACGATAAACCCGACACATACGTAATTTCAACAGGGGAAACCCACAGCATTCGGGAATTTGTTGAAGAAGCCGGCAAGCACTGCGATTTTGACTTGCAATGGAAAGGCAGCGAAGAAAACGAAGTTGGCATTGATAAAAAAACGGGAAAAACCGTAGTCAAGGTAAATCCCAAGTTCTACAGACCTGCCGAGGTTGAGTTGCTCATAGGCAACCCGGAAAAAGCGAGAAGCGTATTAAACTGGAACGCCAAAGTTGATTTTAAATCATTATGCAAAATGATGATGCTTGCCGATATTGAACGGGCCAAAAAAGGAATCCTGGTTTAAATCAGCGTTTCTTCTTTTTCTTTTTATCCTTGGGGGGCGTGTAGTTTGAGCCTGTGGGGGCTTTCATTCCCATTCGCTTGGATAAACTCCCCATGTTTTTAAACATGACTTTCATGTCTTCGTAATGTTTTAAAACCTGGTTCACCTTTTGCACGGTTGTGCCGGAGCCTTTTGCTATGCGTATTCTGCGGCTGCCATTTATTATATCTGGTTTTTTGCGTTCCTTGGCGGTCATTGAACTCAAAACAGCTTCTACATAAACCAGTTCTTTTTCGTTTATCTGGTCAAGCGGCAATTTGTTCAATCCGGGTACTAGGGATATTATATCTTTGAATTTTCCGATTTTTTTTATGGTTCTCAACTGACTTAAAAAATCGTTCAGGTCAAAGGTGTTGTTCAGCATTTTTTTGCGTAAATCGTTTGCGTCCTTTTCGTCTATGGCGGCTTGAGCCTTTTCCACCAAAGAAACAACATCGCCCATTCCCAAAATGCGTCCGGCCATCCTATCGGGGTGGAAAATGTCAATATCGGAAACCTTTTCACCCACACCCACAAAACAAACCGGAACGCCGGTTATTTTGCGAATTGAAAGAGCCGCTCCGCCACGGGTATCGCCGTCCATTTTGGAAAGGCACACGCCTGTGAAATTGAGCCGTTTGAAAAACTCCTCTGCGACGTTCACCGCTTCTTGCCCAATCATCGCATCGGCTACAAAGAATATCTCTTCGGGTTTGACTGCCGCTCTTGCCTGCTCTAGCTCCTGCATCAAGGTCTCGTCTATTTGCAGGCGGCCGGCGGTATCGTAAATAACAAGGTCAAAGCCGTTTTGCTCGGCATGTTTATAGCCGTTTCTTATTATCTCAACAGGGTTTCCCTGTCCTTCTTCATAAACTGGAACCCCGATGGATTTTCCAAGCACCTGAAGTTGCTTAATGGCAGCGGGTCTGTAAACATCGGCAGCCACCAGTAAAGGCTTTCTTTTTTTCTTGGAGCGAAAATAAAGGGCGAGCTTGCCGGCGAAGGTTGTTTTTCCGGAGCCTTGCAAGCCGGCCATCATTATGCCGATGGGTGGTTTTCCCGTTAAAGAAACTTCTTTGGCTGTTCCCCCCATAATTTGCACAAGCTCATCGTGGATGATTTTCACAATCATCTGCCCAGGGCTAACGGCGGTTAGAACATTTTGCCCAAGCGCTTTTTCTTTCACCGCTTGCACAAAATCTCTGGTCACATTAAAGTTAACGTCTGCTGCAAGGAATGCGCGGCGCACCTCTCTTAGCGAAGCGGCTACGTTCTCTTCCGTGAGTCTGCCTTGCCCGCGCAGATTTTTTAAAGTTGACTCTAGGGCTTCCGTTAAAGTTTCAAACATTATGGCATATAATATGAATAGGTGTTATTGTTTCAAAGGAGAATATGCTGTCG
Organism: Candidatus Fibrimonas sp.; assembly: GCA_031273195.1. Classification (GTDB taxonomy): domain Bacteria; phylum Fibrobacterota; class Fibrobacteria; order Fibrobacterales; family Fibrobacteraceae; genus Fibrimonas. The sequence goes on along the minus strand of JAISSJ010000078.1, from coordinate 17,619 downwards.
CCTTGCGCAATTGCGGTGGCGAAATGCCCTTTGTTATGCTCTATGTAAAAATTGCGGAAATTGTTATTATCATAAATCTGCTCGCCGGTTTCCCTTTCCAGGCGTATAACAAATTCATTGGGAAATACATCCGGATTATTCAGAGATAAGCGGAACAAACCTAAATTTTCCACTGTGCTTACCAATTCCATTTCGTGTTCCAGAGTCCAGTTGCTGAATCTGGCTCCGTGCAGAAAAACTTTGTCTTTTCTTTGGTAAAAACTAACTGCAACCCACACATTAAGATAGTCTTTTTCATCGTTGACCCTGTTTTTGCCTGTCCAGTTGCAATCAAGCGCAGCCAAAAACACAGTACCGGCTATACGTTGCCTTGCTATCTTCAAAACGGCCTCATCGTCCAAAAACGGGCCTAAAGCTTCTTTTTTTAAAGGGGTCATGGGGGTAATATAGTAAACGTATGAAGCTAACCCCTAAATATCATAATGCCAAAATGCCATTTGGTCCAGTTCAATGTGCGTGGAAATATTACGGCTGTTTTTGAACTGCAATTCCGGGTTTTTCACGCTTACACGAGTGTTTTCAGGGACGGATTTTACCACAAAAGCATTGCCGCCAACTACCACGCCTTCGCCGATAATTGTATCTCCGCCCAAAATTGAGGCTCCTGAATACACCGTCACATTGTCGTTTATGGTAGGGTGGCGTTTTAAGCCCTTGATGTTCTGCCCGCCCTTTGTGGACAACGCGCCGAGCGTAACGCCCTGATACAGTTTCACATTGTCGCCGATTACGGTGGTTTCGCCTATCACTATGCCTGTGCCGTGATCCATGAAGAAATATTTGCCTATCGCTGCGCCGGGGTGAACGTCAATGCCGGTAACGCTGTGGGCGTGTTCGCTCATTATTCTCGGTATCAACGGCACGGACAATAGATAAAGCTCGTGCGCTATCCGGTAAACCATGCCAGCGTAAAGGCCGGGGTAAGATATTATAATCTCCACTTTGCTGTATGCAGCGGGGTCGCCGTTGTATATGGCTTCTACATCTGTTTCCAAATGTTCCTTGATATGCGGTATCTTTGAGATAAAATCATGCGTTATATTCCAAGCCACTCCGTCAATTTCATCTTGAGAAGTGCCTTTATGCCGCAGGTCATAGCGCAGAGCCAGCTTCGTTTGAGTAGCGAGATTATACGAAAACCTTTCAAGCATAACGCTTAACCGGTTCTTAAGCGAACCGGTTAGCGACGGTTCGTTTTCAAAAATCCCCGGAAACAGGATGTGTTGCAACTGCTCGATCATCTCTATTACCACCGATTTGGTCGGCTGTTTAACTACGTAATCCCGCTTTTTCTCAAAGTCATCTAGAAGAACCCCGGCAACCCGCTCTATCTCCGTGTCTATCCGCTGCATACGTTTTCTCCTTTACCGCGCCAGTTCCCGGATGGCAATCACCAGCTTGTCTATCTCCTCCGCAGTGTTGTAGAGCGCAATAGTCGGGCGCACGGTTGCTTCCAGCCCAAAACGCCGCAGTATGGGCTGGGCGCAATGGTGCCCTGCCCTTACTGCAATGCCGTGGCTGGAAAGATGCTTCCCTATCTGCTCCACGCTCGCGCCGTCAAGCACAAAGGACAGCGCGCTCGCCTTCTCCTTTGCCGTGCCTATTAGATGCAAGCCGTTTATGCGGGTGAGTTCTTTTGTGGCGTAGTCAAGAAGTTCATGCTCGTAAGCACCGATGTTCGCAACACCCAGATTCATGACGTATTCCAAAGCCGCACCCATGCCGATGGCATCGGCTATGTTCCCTGTACCTGCCTCAAACTTGCTTGGAGCGGGGTTGTAAATAGTGCGTTCAAAGGTCACGTCCCTTATCATGTTGCCACCGCTCTGGTAGGGAATTCCCTGCTCCAAAACATCCGATTTGCCGTAAACTGCGCCTATGCCTGTGGGGGCGAATATCTTGTGCCCGGAGAACACAAAAAAATCCACATCCAGCTCGGAAACATTGAGCGGCGTGTGCGCAACGGATTGAGCACCGTCAACCAGTATTCTCACGCCGTTGCGGTGCGCAATCTGTATCATCTCGTGAATGGGCGTTATTGTTCCCAAAGCGTTGGACACGTGCGTGACCGAGGCGAACTTGGTGTTCCTGCTGAACAGCCGCTCGTATTCGGACAGGATTATTTGTCCGGTGTCGTCAACCGGCGCGACCTTTATAACCGCTCCGGTTTCCTGGGCAAGTATCTGCCACGGCACTATATTTGCGTGATGCTCCAAATGGGTGAGTATAATCTCATCGCCGGCGGAAAGCAAAGGTTTTACAAAGCTGTGCGCTACAAGGTTCACGCCTTCCGTTGTTCCCCTTACAAACACGATGTTTTCTTTTGCGGGCGCACCCAAAAAAGTTGCAACGGTTTGCCTCGCTTTTTCATAAGCATCGGTGGAACGGGCAGCCAACTCGTGTGCGCCACGGTGGACGTTTGAGTTCTCGTGCTCGTAGTAATGCGAAATGCGGTCTATCACCTGGCGTGGCTTTTGCGTGGTTGCGCCGTTGTCCAGCCAAATGAGCGGTTTGCCGCCGCTTACCTTCTCGTTCAATATGGGAAAGTCCGCGCGAACCCTGTTCACATCAAAATAGTTGCTAGTTCCTGTTGCCGGAAGAACCACAGGGGAATACACCGAAACGGATTTCTGAAATTCCGGAATCCTGAGTTCCGGAAAATAGGGCAAAGCCCATGCTTCCAGTTCTTTTGGGTCCGGCAAGCCGTAATTATCTGTTGCTGTAGTCATGGTATTCACCTACTTCTACATCTTCAAGTACGGCAATGGCATCATCGGCCAGAATAGCGGCGGAACAATACAGAGACAGCAAGTAAGATGCAAGGCCCTTGTTGTCAACGCCTCTGAACCTCACCGAAAGCCCTCTTGAACTCTCGTTCTGCAAACCGGTTTGGTAAAGGCCTACCACTCCACGTTTTGCTTCGCCGGTGCGAATGAGCAGAATATTGGTTTTGCCGCCTTTGCTCCAAGGGTTTTTCTGCCCGTCAACCATCAGCTTGTCGGTAGGTATAAGGGGAATGCCGCGCCACAATATGAATGTGCCGCCAAAAGCGCTGATGGTGGATGGGGGAACGCCGCGCCTTGTGCACTCACGCTGGAATGCCGCAATAGCACGGGGGTGTGCCAAAAAGAACGAGGGCTCTTTCCAAACCTTGGAAATCAACTCATCCAAATCATCCGGGGTTGGCGCGCCTTTCAAAGGCGTTATACGCTGATGCTCGGAAACATTTTTCAGCAGACCGTAGTCATCATTGTTTATTATCTGGCTTTCCTGCCTTTCTCTAAGGCTTTCTATTGCCAAATGCAACTGCTCCTTTGTCTGGTCATAAGGCGAAGAGAATACATCTGCAACAGCGGTATCCACATTTATAATAGTGGAAATGTTGTTGAGGACATATTCTCTTGGTTTCTGCTGGTATTCAACAAAACCTTCCGGTATTTCCGGGCCTTTTTTCTCGGAAGAGCACAAAACGTCGAGAGGCGTTTCGCCTTCAACTACTTTGTTCACCCGGTATATACCGCTTTCCAGAGCTTTGAATTCCAGAAATTTGGTTAGCCAGCGAGGGGTTAGGGAACCGAACTGCGGCGGCGTTTTGTTAATATCCGCCAGTTGGTAGGCTTGAGCTTTGCTAAGTGCGTTTAACTCTATTTCAGACATTGTCTTTTCTCCTGTTGGTTGGGGTTAACCTATGCCTTCAAAAAGCACAGTGCTAAGGTAACGTTCCCCAATATCAGGGAGAACAACTACTATAGTTTTGTTTTCGTATTCCGGCAGCACCGCAAGTTTAACCGCTGCCGCTGCTGCCGCACCGGAACTGATGCCGCAGAGAATACCTTCTTCTCTCATCAAACGGCGGGCAAATTCCACAGCTTCGGCTGAAGAAATCCTTTCAACCCGGTCAACTAAACCGAGGTCCAGATTTTTAGGAACAAAGCCTGCGCCTATGCCTTGGATTTTATGCGGAGCCGGTTTAACGGGCTGTCCGTTCAAAGTCTGGGTGATAACCGGCGATTCTTCGGGTTCAACCGCAACGGAAATTATTTTTTTGCCCTTTGTGTTTTTAATAAAACGTGAAACTCCGGTGATTGTACCTCCGGTGCCCACGCCCGAAACAAAAACATCCACTTTGCCGTCGGTTGCATTCCAAACTTCCGGGCCTGTGGTTTTTTCGTGGATTTCCGGGTTGGCGGGGTTCTCAAACTGCTGCGGGATAAAGTACTTGTCGGGTTCGGAGGCTTTTAGCTCTTCTGCCCGCTTGATTGCGCCGTTCATGCCCTGCGCACCCGGAGTCAAGTCCAAGTTGGCTCCAAAGCCTGCCAAAACACGCCGCCTTTCCAAGCTCATGGTTTCCGGCATTGTGAGCGTAAGCTTATAGCCTTTTATCGCAGCTACATAGGCAAGGGCAATGCCCGTATTGCCGGATGTAGGCTCTAAAATGGTCATTCCGGGCTTTAGCACGCCTCGTTTTTCCGCATCGTTTACAAGAGCGGCACCTATGCGGCATTTAACGGAAAAGGTGGGGTTCCGGGCTTCTATTTTCGCAAGCACGGTCGCTTTTGCGTTATTGGTTACACGATTCAAACGCACCAGAGGCGTGTTGCCTATGGACTCTGCGTTATTTAAGAAGATGGACATAATAAACCTCATTGTTGAAGGGGAAATTTATGGTGCGGACACCCCTATCTTTTTCCAAAGATAGACTTGTTTGCTGGCTAAATTCGCGAAATTTAAGGGTTCTGACAACACATACACAACCAGTTCCCGTAAAACATAGAGGGAAACAAGCGTTCAAAAGATGCACTTTTGCTGCCTAAAATCATAGTAAAACAAATATAGAATATATTTGTTTGCTTGTCAAGGGGTATTTTGATTTTTTTTGATTTTTTTGTTTTTCAGCGATGAAACAACAAAAGGGGTACCGCACAGCCACCCAGCAAATTCCCTATTGCGGCTACAACGCTAAATTTCACGGCCTCAATACCCCAGGCATTGGCGGCTGAAATATAGAACAGATCAGCTATGGAATGTTCAAACCCGGAAACGATAAAAACCATAACCGGCAAAACAATAACCAGGTGCTTGCCTACGGAATCTTCAATTTTTTTAAAACCCGTTACCGCCACATACATCATAATTCCGCAAAAAAACGAGAGAATAAGAACATTTAAAACAGGCAGTGACAATTTATATTGTACAATGCTCTCCACCTTTGAAATGGCCTCTGTTTTGCTGCAAAGCCGAATCAAAAATCCAACGAAAAGGGTTCCTGCTAAATTTCCCGAATAAACCGTTGCAAGTTCCGGAATGGCGCTTTTCACGGAAACTTCAACCAGATTTTGCACACGCCCCGTGTATAAGCCCCATTTGAAATGGCAAACCAAAAACAATCCGAGGCTAAACAGAAATGAGCCGATAATCAAATCCGGAGCATTTATAAAAACAATTCCGCCGATGGAAATGGAAGCTCCGCCCAAAACGGAAATTAAAAATAACGGAAAAATTTTCATGTGGAGAAGATAGAAATCGTTTATATTTACTATATTTATTTACGGTTCAAAATTAAAGAGGAATTCCTTATGAAAGCCAATCATTTCGCAAGAGCGATGATTTTTGCAATCACAGTGTCAGTATTTTTTGCCTGCTCCGAAGGCTCGCCAAATGGTTCGGGTGACTCCAGCGATAGCAATAATAATCCGAGCAGCTCCAGTAATAATAGTAGCGATAGCAATAGCAATCCCAGTTCCGGCAGCAACGGAATGGTGGATATAAATTCTCAAGTGTATCATATTCAATGCAATACCTACGATGTTTCTTGTTCTCTCGATATTCTTTATGAGGGCAGTGGCACTGTAAAAGGCGTATTTATGAGTGCTGAGGATGACGAACAGGTATTGGGCATGATGGATATGGGTACGGTTAATAACGGCAAAATAAATTTGGAATTTCATACTCCGAAAGAAGAATTCCAAAAAAAAGGCTTTGAGATTAGGCTTTACCGGAACGATGCATTTGTCGGGCGTTTATACCCGATGGCAGCTAATTTCTCTTATGATAATCGTTTAATTGCTAGATACTTTTATTTTCCGGAGAATTTTCAAAATATAAATACTAGTGATATGTCTCAAGAGCATGGCGTGATATTTATAGATGATGTTGATGTTAAAAAGGGCTGGAATTTAATCTATGAAAAAGACGAATATAAAGATATTGACGGTAAAAGAGTAAATACGGTTATACATACGAGTGATGCCGGTATTTTGAATGGTATAGAGTTAAGATGGTTTTTGCTTGACCCGGAGATGCATTAGCAAAGCAGTTCCACCCTGTCAATATCCGCAAAAGCGTTCTCTATCCGCTCCGTATGGTACATAGGATACGTTTGCATAATATATTCTATTAAATTTGACTTAAAAAATAAAGCATATCGCTGCTAACCCGGTTCATAGCTCTAAAATGTTCCATGATAGATGAGCATAGCATTGAAGATAGAAAAATGCTCCTTTTGCTAGACCCAATTTTTCAAAAAAAATCTCAAATTCTGCCCGTAAGGAGGCATTGCACCCCTACGCTACCTTCCCGCAGGCTTGCAAGCTCAAAATCACCGGTTTCCCCTATCCGCCCATATACGGGTAAGCCCCTGTAATTTTTTCTACCTTACCCCCTATGAAAACCACCATTGAAATAATAAAAATGTCGCTTGGCGACCCTGTCACCATAGCTGTGCTTTTGCTTTTGTCCTTTTTCTCACTGATCGCTTGGGGAATAATAATAACAAAATACTTTTCTCTAAAAAACAAACAACTCACAAATGCGACTTTTTATAAAAAGTTTGAACGCATAAAAACCTTCGCCGAAGTTGAAAATTTTTCCGTAAAAATCTCGGAATGCCCGCTGAAAACCATAACCGATGCCGTGATTAAAGAAGCCCAAAACCTAAGCCCCTTTGTTAGCGTTGAAACCCTGGCTCCCCGCTCCGAAATGCTGGAAGACACAATGCAGCGTGAAATTGAAGCCTGCAGGCTGGAAGAGGATACCAGGCTCTCCTTTCTCGCTATGGCCTCCAATGTGTCGCCGTTCTTTGGGCTTTTTGGAACGGTGTGGGGCATTATGCAGTCCTTTTACGAAATAGGAACGCACGGCTCCGCAGACCTTAGCGTTGTGGCACCCGGCATAGCGGTGGCTTTGGTCACCACAGTTGCCGGCTTGGTAGCCGCCATTCCCGCTTCCATCGCATATAACTATTTTGTTTCCCGCAACACCCGCCAGGAAATTCTCTATTACAATTTTGCCTCGCACTTGCTAAGTCTATTCAAACGAGGAGATTTGCTGGCAATAGAAAAGGTTTTAACGGACAGGGAACTTCACAAATGAAACGAAGCCGCGGCAAATCCCTGAACCAGGATATGAACTTAACCAACATGATAGATGTTGTTTTTGCAATCCTAATCGTTTTTTTAATATCCGCACCTCTTATGAGCCAAGGCATAAAGGTTGATTTGCCCAATGCCGAAGCCCCTACCTTAGAACAGAAAAAAATGCTCAAAGTTTCCATAACCAAAGACGAAAAAATCTTTGTATCGGACATGGAAGTGCATATCAATGATTTCAATGAAATTTTTAAATCTCTTTGGCAAGATGATATGCCGGTTGTTATAAACGCCGATGAAGCCGTGCATTACGGCATTGTGATGAAGGTTGTGTCTTTGGTGCAGGTGGCCGGTGTTAAGCAACTCGGTTTTTTGACTTTGGATAGAGACGAGAAAAGGAAAAAGAGATGAACGGCCTTTACTCTTTTGGCGGCAAAAAGCCGGTAATCGGCGAGCGTGTATTTATAGCTCCCGGAGCGTGTATCATAGGGAATGTTGAACTCGCAGACGACGTTTCCATTTTTCACAACGCAGTTTTACGAGGAGACATAAACAGCATAAAGGTCGGCAAAAAAACAAATATCCAAGACAACTCAACCGTCCATTTGGCAAACGATAGAGGTGTTGTTATAGGCGAGGGTGTTACAGTCGGCCACAATGCGATTGTACATGCTTGCACAATAGAAGACTATTGCATAATAGGCATGGGTTCCTGCATTATGGACGGTGCGGTAATCGGCCATCACAGCATTGTCGGTGCATGTGCACTTGTAACCAGCGGCAAAGAATTTCCGCCTTATTCCCTGATAACCGGAACCCCAGCGAGAAGGGTCAGAGACTTAACAAAAGAGGAAATAGAGCACTGCGAAACAAGCGCAAACCATTATGTTGAGGTTAAAGATGAATTCCTCCGGTCTTTCTAATCCTGCAAATATTTTTTGAACTGTTTCAACAATTCCCCGTATTCAATCCTTGACGCAGTTGAAGTTGAATTTAAAATAATGCATTCAACTTTTCTATCGCAAACATCTATAAAAAACTTTTCTTCGGGGCTAATTTTTCCGATTTTATATGATATCTTTTCAGAATCCAGATAATTCAAAAAAATCCTGGCCGTGCTGCTTAAAGCCGAATACCCCGATAGCAAAATTCTTTTGAGTTCGTTATGCGATTTGATTATAGAGAGAATGTCTTGAAATTCTTCTATTTTAATATCGGTATCCAAAGAACTGCTGCCTTTTCTTTTGATTATCTTGCCCACATTTTGAACGCCCGCATTTAACTGGCTCATTATTTGAAAGCGTTCTTCAACAGCATCATTTTGAGCTTCTTTGGTATTCAATACGCTTTTTTTGGTATATTGCAGAGGTTTTCCCGATATATCGGATAATATTTTCCAAAAGCGGTTCATGGAATTGGGATAATAAAACGGGTAATGCCGTTTTGACTCATGCGGCGGAAAACTTCCGAGAATCAGATACTTCATGGGGGTTACGTCTCTATACCACGTTGGGTGGGTCTCTTTTTTCCATAAGTCTGAGTTTGGCATGAGGATAAATATACAAAAGGGAGCAGGGTTGGTGAAATTGGGGATTATTAGGGAAGAATTTCTATATTTCCATAATGCAACATCAAGGACAGAACAATGCAAGCAAAGCATATTGGCTTTCTTTTGCGGTTAGCCGTTATGCCAAGTCCAAAAATTTAAACGCAGATTATGTATTTCTAAAATTATGTAAATTTGGAGTAATGGATTTTTTAAACGAGCATTACGAAACAGAGCATCTGGAAAATATAATGTATGTTATAGAAGATATGGATGGAATTTTAAAAAGGAATGGGGGAAGTTTAGAATGATTTTATACCATGGCTCATATTCATATTTTGAAAAAATAGATTTAGACAAAGGGAGGAAATTTAAAGATTTTGGGCAAGGTTTTTATACTACTAAAATCGAAACCCAAGCTCAGCAATGGGCAAAAAATATGTCTGCAAGGTTTGGAGTGAATTTGGGATTTGTTAGCGTTTATGAATGTGATGAAAATTTGTTCAAAGATTTTAAATATTTGAAATTTGACAAACCAACAGAAGAGTGGGCTTATTTTATTATGAATAATAGAAATCCGGATTTTACGGATTTTGACAATCAAATAAATAATCATAAAAATCAATTTGATATAGTGGAAGGGCCAGTTGCAAATGATAATATTGCAGTTGTACTAGACCAGTTTATGATGAACATGAAATCCGGTACTGCATTAGTTGAAGCACTGGAATACAAAAATCTGAATCATCAAATTAGTTTTCACACAGAGAAGGGAATATCGTTATTGAAAAAAGTGAGGCATTATGAATTCAAATGAAAATAAAGCTGAAAAACAAAAATTGTTTATGGTAGAATACATAACAGGTGCTGTTGCAAATTATATTTCAGGAGATGAGAACATAAGTTTAATTGAAGCTTTTGGTAAATTTTACAAATCAATATGGTATAAAAGATTATTGAATTATAATACTCTTCTTTATAGGGAAAGTGCGGGCTATGTTTATGAATTGTATAAAGAAAACCCTAATGGAGCAGGTCAATGAAATTGACTGTGCCATAAACAATCTATGGTATGAGAAAAGAACAACATAGAGGCACCCTGCCATTCCCCCTAAAGCAATACGGCAAAACCGCCTTGGGCGCACCGTTGCTCTACGCTCCGTGCAAACAGAAATGCACACTCTTAGCCATTGCCGGCATTCACGGCGAAGAAGCCGAAACAACATTCCTTTTGAGCAGAATACTCAGGCTTTTTGCAGAACCCTTGCAGAGCGTAGCTTTTGTTCTTTGCGCAAACCCGGACGGCGTAGCACTCGGAACTCGCGGCAACTCAAACGGCGTGGATTTGAACCGCAACTTTCCAACAGCGAACTGGAGCCCCAAAACCACCCTTAGCAAAGCTACCTTGGAAAGCAAAAGAATAACGGAACTCTCGCCCGGCAAAACACCCGCAAGCGAAGCAGAAACAAAATACCTGATTAAACTCATTCGCAAATTGCAACCGGCAGAAATTCTATCTATTCACAGCCCGCTTGCTTGTGTGGACGCGCCTGCGGTTACACCTCTAACGCATTTTCTAACGGAGGTTTCTCAAACGCCGCATAAAAAAAATATAGGCTACCCTACACCCGGCAGCCTTGGAACATGGTGCGGGGAAAATTCAATACATTGCGTAACTTGGGAACTTCCCCGGCTTGCGCCGGAAATTCTGGCACAAAAGTTTGCCCGGAAGGTTGCGGTTTATTTTTCAATGGCCTTGATGTTGGCATCTTTGGCGGCTTCGGGGTTGTATTTCGGGTTCAATGAATGCGGAACGATGTTTTCGGCCTTGAATGATGTCGGGTTCAAAACATAACCCGACCCCTCAGGCACGATTATTTCGCGTCCCGTCATGGTAATAACGTGCTTTTCACCATTTTCCGGGTCAACATTTTTCACGGTGCCTATATAGAACATCGGGCCGAAATCCAAATCTTTCGTGCGACCGGTCGCATGAACGGCGCGGCGAACGAAATATAAATTTTCGGTGGCTTCCGAAAGTTTCAAATGATACGGGTCGCGGACATCCACGATTTGTTCGAACCCTTCGATTTTGTCGGAATAATCAAGCTTTTCAATGTCAAACACACGTTCCCAAATGATGCCAACACTCATTATTTTGTTGCCTTCTTTATCCCATTCGGTTTCTTGTCCGCCTTTGAACGCACTTTTCATCGAACCTCTGATTCGTGGTTTGCGATGCTTTTTCATTACCTTCACGCTATCTTCCATAAAATTTGAATGTATCATAATACTTCTCCTTTTAGATTCTTGCAAAGTAAATATACAAATTTTTCAATCCGCATTTTCTAGATTCCCTAGACATGATGCATATCGGTAAAATCAGGCTAGCCTTGTTCTTCGCCTTGCTGGCGGTCTTGGCCGGTTTTTCTTTTGCCGGCCCCTCGGAGAAGCTGCCCCTCCCCAAACCGTTGCAGGTAGCCAAGCTCCCCTGGTTTGCCCTTGACGCCAGAGACAGCGAAGGGACGCATAACTGGGTTATAAACAATGACAAAGTGAAAGAAATTGCCCGGCAGAGAAACTGCAAAAGGGTAGCTTTTGTCTTTTTCGCCACCTGGTGCATTTCCTGCCGCGAGGGTTTAAGTCTTTTGAGCGAGAAAAGCGAGGAATTGAATAAGCAAGGAGTTCTGGTTGTTTTGATAAACGTCGGTGAAAACGATTATGTCAAAACAAACAAATGGATTGAAGAATACGCCAAAGAAGAGTGGCTGCTCGGCTTTGACAAATTCAGCAACCTGCCCGAAAACTTTGGTTTAACCAAGCAGGGCGCGGAAATGCCTTTGCCTGCTACTCTGGTTCTTGATTCGGATTTGCGGCCATTGATGCTCATAAGGCATGAGGGCGATGATTACCCGCAAATTTTATGGAACAAATAATTTACTATATTCGTTCTATAATCCTAGGAGGGAGAAAGGATAATATATGGAAACTGTTTTTGTAGTTGACGATGCGGATACCAATCTGCTCAGGGCGAGACAGGCTCTAGAAGCTAGCTATAGGGTATTGACAATGCCTTCTGCCGCAAAGATGTTCGCGCTTTTGGAAAAAATAATACCGAATATGATTTTATTGGATATTGAAATGCCGGAGATGGACGGCTTTGCGGCATTGGAAAAACTGGCGCAAAATGAACGCACGGCAAAAATACCCGTTATATTCTTAACGGCACAGTCAGATGCCGCCCTTGAAGCCAAAGGCTTGGAGCTAGGCGCAGTGGATTTTATTTCCAAGCCGTTTTCAGACGCCGTATTGCTAAATAAAATAGTCAGTCACATAAAGAAGTGAGTCAGGCAATTTCATCTTGAGGCACGGGTAGCCCTGCGAGTGCCTTTTCCGCATTGGCTATATTTTCGTTTTTACAGTCGTTGTGCAAAAGGCCGTCTTTGAGCTTTATGGTGCGGCTGCTGAAAGTCGCTATATCCTGTTCGTGAGTTACAAAAACTATGGTTTTTCCCAGCTTGTTCAATTCCTGAAAAAGTGCCATGATTTCATAGCTTGTGCGGGTGTCTAAATTTCCCGTTGCTTCGTCTGCCAAAATCATTACAGGGTCGTTTACCAAAGCCCTTGCAATGGCAACCCGCTGCTGCTGGCCTCCCGAAAGCTGATTGGGAAAATGCCCGCTGCGATAAGCAAGCCCAACTTTTTCAAGACACGCCATTGCTCTGGTTCTGCGTTCTTTTGCGGAAATTTCCGAATTGTAAAGCAAAGGCAGTTCAACCTGCTCAAGTGCGCTGGTGCGCGGCAAAAGATTATAGCTCTGAAACACAAAACCTATTTTTCTGTTTCGGAGTTTGGCAAGCGCATCCCTCCTTAATTTGTGTGTTGGCTCTCCATCCAAAATATATTCGCCCCCCGTAGGTCTGTCCATGCAGCCAAGCGTGTTGAGCAAGGTTGTTTTTCCGCTGCCGCTTGTTCCCATTATTGTCACAAACTCACCCTCAAAAACCGAGAAAGTCACTCCCCGCAAAGCATGAACTGTTTCTGCCCCCATGCGAAAATCGCGCTTGATATGCCTTATGTCTAAAATTGCGCTTGTCATAAACTTCCCATTATCTCTATGATAGTCTCCCTGACTATTCCGGTAGTTTGGTTTGCAACGGCAGAAAGAGTTTTGCGGGCTTCTGGAGTGTTTATTGTGGCAAGGGCAAGGGCCGCTTCCCTGGCAATAGATTCGTTTGAGTTGTCTGCAACCAAGTTGCCCAGATGTTCCAAAAACATCGGGTCCGGGAAATGGCTCATAATGCGAATTGCCGTAATTCTGTTTTCCGATTTTTGGCTTTTGTTCTTTGCCTCTCTAATCACAAACCTCTTTGCAACCATTCCCCTGTCTATAAAAATCTGTTCCTTTGCGAGCAGGGAATCCAAGCTGAGTTCATCGGATTTATAACCTTCCACAATCTCCATGAAATCCTTTTGCAGGTTTTGCATATAACTGCTATTTGCGTTTGGCTCCGCTTCGTAATACAGCATCTCAAGATAATCAACCCTTTCACGCATAAAGGTTAAATCCTTTTCGTGCACGGCCAGTTGCTTTTTTATGCTGTCTGCTTCCGTTTTCTGGCTTTGTATTTCGGGGCTAAACCCGCCGTTAATGGCAATGGACATGTAAACACCCGGAGAGCGGTAACCTGTGGATGCGCCCGGATTTTTGATTCTGAACTTGAAGCCGCCGTCGTCCCGAAAGAAATACCTGTAAAACTCGCTTGCGCCTGCGCTGATTTGCAAAGTTTTCACGGGTCTCAAAGACAATCCTATATTATGGTGGGAAAATCCATGCCTGAAAAATCCTTCATACAGCACGTTCAGTTTTTGTGTGCCTAAACCCTGTTCAAAGCCCCAAAAAGGCGCAACGGCATTTGCATCCATAGCGGGGAAAGCAGAAATTCCGCCCAAGAGCTTCCACCACTCGCTACCCCACTCCGCAACCGCATAAAATTCTCCGGTCTGTTCTTTGCGGGAATTTTTGGGAACCGAATAGAAATATGCTTCAGGGCTTTGCACAAAGGCTCTTGCTCCGAGCGCAAAAGCGGGGATAAAACCGTAGGCTTTGGTTATTTGGTCTTTTATATCTAAGGAAACCGTGCTTCCGAACTGAACGCCGAAATCCAGCGAGTTGAGAAGCCCAAAGCGGAACGAACTCACAAAAGGATGTCTGTCGCACATGCTAGGCCAGTTTTTCACAATGCAACCGGACTGGTGGTAGCCAATGGTTCCCCTTACCTGAAACGCCTTGTCTCCCAAAACCTGAGCAGATGGCACAACCAAAAAATCACTGCCATCGTTCAAGGCAAAAGCGACGTTTTGCACCATCAGGCAAGTTATAAGAGTTATAAATCGTTTTCCCAGCATTGCTTAAATATAGCAAACGAATAATGCTTATCCGCCAAAACCTCAAAAGATTCCCGCAAACGGGAATTCGCCATGAGAGGTAATATTCCCGTAACATGCTGCACCTGAACCAAAATACGCCTCCCACTAGCAACGCCCCCAATGCGGTCACCCCGATAGTCGGTTTGTCATACCCATGCGTGTAGGGGCAGACCTGCGTGTCTGCCCGATTGCCCTGCAACGTAACGCTGCATATTGTGAATATCGTGGCGAATGGGAATATCGTTGCAACGCCCCTACGGTGGCGGTGGTCATCGCAAACAAGGCAAACGGCGTGGCGAAAAGGGCAGACACGCAGGTCTGCCCCTTTCCCTCCTCACCCCCTCAAAAACCTATACAAACTCGCAACGCCCACGCCCAAAGACTTAGCAATCCTCTCTTTGCAAACCCCGCCGCCTAGCATCTCTTGCAATTTCCCCCTTTCGCCTTCCAACCTTTGCATAGATTTTTGGCTCCCCTTTGGGCGGCCCAATTTTTTTCCCCTCTGCTTTAACCCTCGCCAACGCCTCTCTTGTTCTCGCAGAAATCAAATTACGCTCAAACTCCGCCACAAGCCCGAAAACAACCGCCAAAACTTTGCTTGGAATATCAAAGCCCAGCCTGCAATTTTCCTTGATTGTCCAAATTTGACATTCCTTTTTGAGGCAAAGGCTTAGAATATTCATAACTTCCATCATGTTTCGCCCTAGCCGTGAAATTTCCGTAGCTATGATGATATCGTTTTTTTTAACCTTTTTGAGCAAGCTGTTCAATTTTCGCTTTTTCAACTCTTTTGTGGAGGAAATTTGCTCGGTTACCCATTTGTCAATAGAAAAGCCGCCTTTTTGAGCGAAATTCCCTATCTCAAACCTGCCATTTTCAACATTTTGATGGGTTGTTGATACCCTTACATAGCCGTATATCATCGGGGAAAGGTAGAAAAAACAGCGATTATCAAAAAACCATCCTTTTTTGATAGACCTAAAATATAGAAAAAAACTGCATTTTTGGCAAGATTTCGCAGGTAAAAAAATTATCAAAAAAGGATGGTTTTTTGATAGACGAGAAATGCCGAAAATCGGATAACAGAGTAGGCGGAAAAAAGGAAAGGAACTATGAGCAGCGAAATTTTGCAAAAAATAGAAGAACTTTACAAAAGCAATGGCCTGAATGATGAGGAGCTAATACACGAGGCTTGCTTCCATAGAGAGAAATGCTGGGCAAAAGCATCAGTAGAAAAAAAGGACAATAAAAAAAATAAAATTGCACTGCCTTATATCGGAGATAAATTCAAAGGCGATTTGCTCTGCATAGGATTGAATTTTAATGAGTATGGCGAAAAAGATGCTCATAAAAATTTAATTAGTGATGCGAGAAAATTATTAACCGAAGGGAAAATCAGAATTAATTTTAATCTCGGAAAAAAAGCCTATGTCGGAACATCCTCATATTATGTCGGAACATTCTTATTCCATAGAATGAGTGTTTATGCAAATATAATTCTAGACCACTATAAATATGAAAATGATGAAATATTATCGCTTGACAACAGGATTTTATATTATAGCAGAGATTATTTGGCAGATATATATTCCGAATTAATATTCCTCAACGCCATAAAATGTTCTCCGAAAGGTGAAAAATCAAAACCATTTAACTCAATGTATCAGAATTGTTTCGATAATATTTTATGCAAAGAAATTAAAATCATAAAGCCAAAAAATATATTGGTCTTTGATAAATATATTTCAGAACTTATTAAAAATAAATTTGGATGTACTAATAATATTTCGAGACAAAAAATGGAATATTACAAAATAGCAATAGAAAATACACTTGTTAATGTTTATAGGGTCATACATCCACAGGGTTTTGGCGGAAATTCAAAAAAATTAATTACGGAATTGCATAATTTAAAACAAGAGGTATCATTATGAAAGCATATCCTTTCTTTTCGGTGGCTGTTTTCACAGCCGCAATATCAATTTTTTCCTGCTCGTCCGGCGATAATCCGTCTGAAGGCGAAGGAAATTCGCAGAATTACAACTATTGCCTTCTTAACGAGGATAAAATGTGCCTTGACGGTCCTTTTACTTCAAAAGACTGCACTTCTGCTGGGGGGAAACCGAGCAATAGCTGTCCTTATGGCGGTGTTGAGCCAAGCAGTTCGTCCGTTGATGGCGGGCAGACAGGCGGTGATTTATCCAGCAGTTCACAGGGTGCTAGTTCTTCGTCTGATGGGACAGGTGGCGGTTCTTCTTCAAGCAATGGAAGTGGAAGCGGCGACAAAGGAAACGACATTAGAAATTACAGAACCGTTCTTATAGGCACGCAAATTTGGATGGCGGAAAATTTGAATTACGCAGTTGAAGGCAGTAAATGTTACGGCGAAGGTGGTATCACTGATGATGAAATATTATCGGATGCTGAAGTACAAGCCAATTGCACAGAATACGGCAGGTTATACAACTGGGCTACGGCCATGAAACTTCCAGCAACCTGCAATTCCAATGATTGCGAAAGGTTTATACAGCCAAAACATCAGGGCATTTGTCCCGATGGCTGGCATATTCCAATCGAGGAAGAATGGGGCGTTCTTATAGATCATGCGGGTGGCGAAGAAATCGCTGGAAAAAAGTTAAAGGCTCGAAGTGGCTGGAATGACTATGATGAAGATGATAATAGTGATGGTGGTATTATTATAGCGGGCAAATACTTGAAGGCGACGTCAAGTTGGAATGCCTATGATGAAGATGGTGATATTCGTATCAGTGTCAATGGCAACGGCACGGACGACTACGATTTTTCGGCTCTGCCGGGCGGCCGCGGTGGTAGTTTCAACTACGTCGGCTACAACGGCTATTGGTGGAGTGCTACTGAGGGCGGTAGCTCCAGTGCCTACTACCTGGACATGGACTACGGCAGCAGCTACGTGGGCAGGGACAGCCGCGAAAAGTATTACTTGTTTTCTGTCCGTTGCATCCAAGACTAACCACCAAGCACCGCCGCTAGCGAAACGAGCGGTGTATAACCCCAACAAAATTTCACTTTCATTCAACCATAGGAGAAAAAAACAATGAAAGCCAACAAGCACAATCAAGCAATCCCAGCGGAAAAGCTAGAACAAGCCCAAGCGAAAATCGTAGAAGCGGCAAACTTGCTCAAACCCTACCTACTCGCCCTAACCCCAGCCGAAAAGCAGGAACTCCCCAAAATGGG
>JAISSJ010000146.1 GCA_031273195.1 Candidatus Fibrimonas sp. | reverse complement strand
TTGTTTAAGCAGCGAGTGCGTAATCGTTGCCGATTATCTTTTTTAGGCTTTTTACGAGGCCAGCCCACCTCGGCATGCAACTAGCGCGTCTGGAATCCTGTCGAAACCAAAGCACCCCCATATTCAGGGGAAATATAGAAATTACTATATTACCCTTATGAAAATAATCTGGATAAAAAAATTGAATTTCAAATTCCTGATAGGCCTTAGCTTGTTTTGCATAGCTGCCGGCGTTGTTAATAACCTGCGAGCGCCGGAAGGCAAGACCGTTGAGTGGATTGGCGGGCAAGAAGTGCTGGAGAAACCGGAATGATTAAACTAATTGCCTCCGCAGCTTGCCTAATACTCGCCACGGGCCTCTTTTCCTTGGGTGTTCTTGAAATATCCTTTCCCGATATTTTTAGCTGGACTAATTTTGATTTTGTCCTGAATAAATTTCCAAGTGCGTGGAAATACAGCGCACATATCGGGATTGCAGAAACGGTTTTGAGTGCCTTGCTCATTATTCCCGCATGGAAGATAAACTCGGCCTTAACCGCTAGAGTTTTGGAGGTTTTAATAAGACTTGGCATTGGCGGCATGTTCATTTTCGCAAGCTATTTTAAAATAGCCGACCCCAAAGGCTTTGCCGTTTTGATTGCGCAATACCAGTTCCTGCCGCATGACATTGTGAATCTATGGGCTTTGATTTTGCCCCAGTTTGAATTTTGGTTCGGACTAGCCTTGATTTTCACCCCATTTGTAAAAGAATGCACCCTAGCCATCTTAGCTATGTTCGCCAGCTTCATAATAGCCCTTGTCTGGGCCTTGGTACTTGATCTGGGCATAACCTGCGGCTGCTTCCAAATAGACGGAGCGCAGTCCAAATCAGAGGCTTGGACCGCCCTAATCCGCGATTTGGTTCTGCTGGGGCCAACAGCATGGCTTTTAACGAGAAAAAATAAATGGCTCATAAGCTCCGAGTAGCGAAAAAATTACTATATTTAAAATAATTAGCGTTTTTTTAACCAAAATGAAGGAGATTCTTATGCTAAGACTGTTATTGTTGCTAGTGGCGTTTTCGCTTGCTTCATGTGCTTCCAGCAGGTCCCGCGATCCGGAGAAAGTTAATGACGTAATGATAACTTTTGTCCAAAGAGCGCAAGCCGGTTTTTGGAAAGAAGCTATGGAGAATATAACCCCGGAAGAAAGAGAAGACATGATGGAAGGCAACCAAGTGATGCAGGAATACAAGGATGCCGTTAACCGCATCCGTTTAAGTACCATAAAAAATATGGAACTGGGCTTGGACGGCAGGGGACGCTTGTTTGGCGTAAAGGAAATTTTGGATGAATCCAACAATATGTACCGTGCGTCCGAAGAGAAAATAGCCGTTGACCCAAGCAAATTGGAAGACCTTTCGGTTAAGCGAATTAAAGCAGAAGAAGAAGCTAAGAAACGCTTTCAAGAAAACCCACCGGTAGAGGAAAAAAGCGAATGGGATATTTATTACAGCAAGCCTGGGGGAAGCAAGCCGGAAAACGAAGATCCAGAACCTGAAGAGGAGTAAGGTAAATCTTATCTCTTGGAGAATTGGAAGTGCTTACGGGCTTTTTTGCGGCCGTATTTTTTGCGCTCAACAACACGAGCATCGCGAGTTAACAAGTTCGCATGGCGAAGAGCGGGCTTAACCTCTGTGTTTTGCTCAACCAGCGCACGAGCTATTCCAAGGCGTATTGCGCCCATTTGGCCGGCTATGCCGCCACCGTTGGCATTAACTATAACGTCCCATTTCTCGGCATTGCCTAAAACTGAAAACGGAAGGTTTGCCACCATGTTTTGCACATCGGAATGGAAATAATCTTTGAAATCTCGGCCATTCACGGTGCGTTTGCCGGTTCCTTCCTTGAGGATAACGCTTGCCACCGCGCTTTTGCGGCGACCTGTGCCACGGTAAATCTTTTGTTGCACGACTTTGTCTTTAGCAGGAGTTTTTGTTGCTGTTGCCATAATTCTCTCTCTTAGATAGCCACCGGTTCAAGGTTTTTATCGGTTTCTTTGTGCTGCGCTCCGGCATACACTTTCAATTTTCTGAACATGGTATGCCCTAAAGAACCGTGAGGGAGCATTCCCCAAACGGCGTGTTCAAGCGGGAATTCCGGTTTACGGCTCAAATATTGTTTAAAAGAAATCCACCGTTCGCCGCCTATATAGCCAGTGTGGTGAAAATACTGCTTAGTTTCTGCTTTTTTGCCCGTTAAAGCCACTTTTGCAGCGTTGATAACAACAACAAAATCGCCTACGTCCGTATTCGGGGCATAAATCGGCTTATGCTTGCCCATCAATATATGGGCAATCTTGCTGGCAACGCGCCCAAGAGGCTTGCCTTCCGCATCAATAATTTTCCATTTGCGCTCTACGGCATTTGGATTTATAACAGGAGTTTTCATGAACATCCTCAAAATACTAATTGAAAATGTAAATATAGAAAATTCAGGGGCTTTTGTCAAGTATTTTTTTAAAGTTTATTGGAATAATCTTCTCTACCGCCTCCCCCCAGGAAATTTCATCCGGGATTTCCAGCCCCGGCATAGCTACCCTGCACAGGTCGCTAATCGCCTTTTTCGCAGAAATTCCCGCTTCTCTTTCCCTGAAAATCCCCTCCGAACCGTCTCTTTTGCTGAGTTTTTTCCCGTTTGAATCGTAAAGCAGGGAATGGTGGAAAAATTGCGGCATTTCTTTTCTGCCTAAAACTTTTGCCAGAGAAATTTGCTTGTCTATTGAATCCTCTAAATCTTCGCCACGTATTATCAAATCCATGCCTTCTTCAAAATCATCCACAACAACGGCAAACATATAAGTCCATTGCCCAAAGGCATCCTTAAGCGCAAAGTCGCCGCCCGGCTCCGGATTTTTGAACATGGTTTTGGGTTTTTCGGTTTTATAAACATCGTATAATAAATTGCGTTCCCGCAAAACTTTAAAATATTTCTCATAAATCTCGTTTCGCTCGCTTTGAACGCTCTCGCTTTGCCACTCAAAGCCAAGCCATTCCAAATCCTTTCTTATAATGTCCGAAAAATGCTTAGAGCACCGCAACCCGTCATGGTCTTCAAACCTTAAATGAACGCTTGCGTTCTTGGCTTTAGCAACGGCAGAAACGCAGAGTGCGCTCCAGATAT
>JAISSJ010000095.1 GCA_031273195.1 Candidatus Fibrimonas sp. | reverse complement strand
TGAACCAAGGGCGACCGCAAGGTTGCCCTTTTTGCCACGTGGGGGTGCAATGTAGGGGCAAACCTGCGTGTTTGCCCTGTTTGCGATGACCGCCGCCACCTATTCGCAACGACATTCGCCCAATTCGCCACGATACGCACAATATGCGGCGTTGCGTTGCAGGGCAGACACGTAGGTCTGCCCCTACACGGATACACGGATACGGCGGTTGCAAAACCCACCGTTGGGGTGACCGCATGACGGGATTGCCGGGTAGAAAAATGTCAACATATGTTTGCAAAATGCGAGCGTATCCGTAAAAATTGCTAAATTATCCCTGTCCCAAATAGGAGCAGTTATGAAAAAAATATTGTTTTTCACTCTTTTCATGTGCGTATCGCTTTTTGCCGCGCAAGACCCCGTTGCTTTGCTTAAGCAAAACGATATAGAATTGCAAAAGGAGCTTAAAAAGAAGACCCATACTCAAAAGGACATAGAGAGAATCAAATTTTTGAGCAGCGGTCTTTTTGACTTTGCGAAAATGGCAGAGCGCAGCCTGCCAAAAAAAACTTTAGACACAACTTCTGAGGTGCTTAAAGCCGAGTTTGCCAAGGAATTTCAGAGAATGATAGAGAATTCCAGCGTGCATAAATTCAAAACCACAAAATTCACCCCACCAGATTCCACCGTTTACGAAGAACCGAAATACAGAAGAAACGGAGATGAAGCGTGGGTTTCCATACATTCCTGGGAAAAAGGCAAAGATATGCTGATGGTTTACAAGATGGATAAGGTTGGCGATTCCTGGCGTGTTTGGGATTTGGTTATAGACGACCTATCCACCACCCGCAACTACCAAGACCAGTTCAAAAGCATTTTGGAGACAAAAAGTTTCAAGGAGTTGATTCAGACCATAAAAGACAAAGCAGACGAGTATGCTAAGTAGTAGCCGGTATGAAATTCAAAATTGCTTTTGCCTTTTCCAAAACAGAGCGCGATTTAAGGTTGCGTTTTTGGAAGTGGGATATATGGAGATTGAATTCCGAAGATGATTCAGAAATAGCAAAGCAGAGCGAGAAAAAGAATTCAAGCAAGGCCGGATTTTTGTCTTTTAAGAAAAAAACGGAAGAAGCCGATGAACAAAGATTTTTATTCCAAGCCCTTTTTTATCCCGAAGTAGAAAGCCGAATTTGGCTTGCGGTGAAAAGGCTGGCAAGCAAGGCTTGGAATTCTTTCTCCGTAAAATTTGAAAATGTTGAAGTAAAAGGTACTTTAGAAGACCCTTTTTACGACTCAATAGCGATGGGAATGTCCGGCGGTTGTTATTACCCCGACTGGGCAGGTGAAAACGGAGGCTGGAGCGCAAAGGGGGAGATGATTATAAAAATCGGTTTTTTTCGTTTTCTTTTTTTCGTGCTAGGTTCTATTTATGAATTTGCCGTTTTGACTTTTATTTTGTGGCGCGGTGTGAGGCTTGCAAAAAAGAACCCAAACGGCGAAAACTTGGAAGGCATTCGCAAATGGATTTTCCTAAACTACCGCTCATAAACGCACATTGCCACTTGGAACTGACCAACCTAGCCGGCAAGCTCCCGCACAACAAGCCCTTCTTTGACTGGCTTGCCGAACTCCGCAAACACGTAGCAAACTGGACAAAAGAAGACTACCAGGCAAGCTACCTAAAAGGCATAGAACTCTCAAAAAACCATAGCACCAACATAATCTACGACATAGGAAACCAACTATCCGAACCCCCTAATAACTCTCAACTCTCAACTCTCAACTCTCAACTAAAAATAATTCCAATGCACGAAATAATAAAACACCCCCTCCCGCCCCCCCATACTCCCCACTCAATTTACGCAACTCCTCCCGAACTTGTCAAACAGGCGGTTAAATCATGCGTAGAGAGCGGCATTCCTTGGAGCATTCACTTGGCGGAATTTGATGAAAGTGACAGGTTCAGAGATTTTTTGGACATTTTTGCCGATGAACCTTTGCTTGTGAAGAACGGTTTTATTGTTCACGGAAATTTTTTGACCGAGAGCGATTTGGATTTTATGGCGAAAAACAGCATTGCCCTTGTGCATTGCCCGCAGAGCCACGAGTGGTTTGGGCATAAGGACCCGGATTTTGAAATGTGGAAGAATAGCGGGGTGGACATCTGCATAGCTACAGACAGCTTGGCTTCGGCGAGTTCTTTGGATTTAATGGAGCAGCTCAAAACGCTGTTCAGGCGATACCCCAAAGCCTTTACCCACGAAGAAGCTATGGCAGCGATAACCTTTACGCCCGGAAAATATCTGGCGAAAACCACCCGCTACTTGGTAAATGCGTAGTCCATGTTTCAATTATCTTTTCCTTGCTGCCCTCCGCATTGGAGACCATTTCCAAAAGGGAATACAGCGTTATTGCCGGTTTTCCGGCGAATGTTATAGGTGTGCCGTTTGCTTTGGCCGGAGTTTCGGTTTTTTCCGGCCTGGGAGCTTCTCTAAAGAAGATTATTTTTTCCGGACTTAAGAGTTCAATTTCCTTGTAAAGCATTTCCCTTAAAGCAGGTTTTTCTCTGGGCATAGCAACCGCATCGCATTTGAAAAAGAAAGAGATTGCGCACGACTTTAAATCCAAGCACAGCTTTTTGAACAATCTCCCCAAAACTTCCTTTGCCGCTTCGGTTAATTCCTGCGGCGAATGAAAAAGCAGAAGAAACGCAGCATTTGTTTTTACTTCTTTGGGAACATAAAAACTCAAAGAACGCATAGATTTTGTATAAACGGAATGTTTTTGCAAAGCTTTGTAAAAATCATCAATATTGTTGGCATTTTTCCACAAAGAATCATCTTGCGAAACCACCGGCTTCACTGAAACTGGAATTTGAGGTTTAGGTTCGGGTTTAGGTTCAGGTTGTGGTTTAGCTTTAGGCAATGGCAACGATGACAACACAACATCAAATCCGCCAAGTTCGCCTTGGGCGAGCAAATATGTTTGCAGAGGAGTACTCATATCAAATCCCAAAATTTCCTTCAACACCGAATTGCAAATAAAGTCCCATCCCTTTTGCCATAAAAGGCACAATATCAAACCTATCGTCATTCACATTGCGCACGGCAACAGAGCGCTCTCTTGCGTTTTCCCCGCCCAAAAAGCGGAGTGGCTTTACATCCAAAGACGAGAATATATTGTCCGCTTCAACAAAAAAGCGCACATTTTCAAGGAAAATAATCTTAACCTTTGATTTCAAATCCAAATTCAAACGAATATCGGTGCGAAAAAGGGAAGCTGTTTCGCCTGTATATTTAATATGCCTTTCCTCCGGGGTTATAGCCCATTCGTAAAGGGGTCTGTCAAGGGCGGCGCGGTGGCTGATTATAAAGGATATTAAAGAGTCGCTTCTTGGGTAAATTCTCAAATGCGAAACCATGTCTATGCGTGAGTTTGCCTGCCAAGGCAGGGAATGGCCGTTGGGAAGCTCATATTCGCCGTAAATGCTTGAAATATTGCTTTGAAAAGCTATTCTGTGCAAGCTGTGAAAATCCAAACTCACCTGGCAGCCGCTCACCCATCCGAAATCAACGCCTTGCTGCTCTTTGTAGTTCTCAAAAGCCGGCGGGATTGGCAAAATCGGGCTTGGATAATAACGGCCAAATCCGTGCATGGAAATTTTTAGATTGCTAAACGCAAATCTTGTACCGGCTTTCAAGGAAGCTCCGCCGTTTAGTTCACCCTTTATTTTATTTCCGTCTAAAACATCGTTCCAGTCGGAGCGCCATGCCGTATTTCCGAAAATTGCAAAGTCCTTTTTGAGTTCCTTTTCAATGTCAAAGGAGGCAAGGGGCATAGCTTGCTTTGAGGAAAACGAAAAAATTCCACCTGCCCCAAGCGTGCCTTGCAAAGTGCTGTTTCCAATTTTATAATAAGAGTTTGCCTGAACAACATGGTCGTTCAATGAATCTATCCATTCTCTATTAACGCTGTGAAAATCATATAAAAGGGCAAAACCTAGATTATCGGTTTGCTCCCATGAGATTCCTGCGCTTGCGGTCAAGTGTGATTTTTCATAGCTGTCTATAAGGTTCAAGTCATCGCAATAATTTACACTACCGAATTGATATTCGCATTTTCTAAAGGAAGAAGTGTCTTTCAGAGTTTTGGAAACTTCTTGCGAAACAACCCCTGCGTGAATATTTGTGCCGCCAAAAGTTTTATATTCGGCAGAAGCCAAACCGTAAACCTGCGAGCCTTGTATTATCGCTACGGAGTCTTGGCGAATGGTGTATTTATCGCTTGCGTAAAGCCCCGCTATGGCCCAGGTGTTATACGAGGAATCTTTTCCGAATAACCTTGCGTAAATATCCATTGAAGAAAGGTTAAAGGAATTGTATTCTCTGGAACAATCATCGCAACTATCGTCATTTTTTTTGAACTCGGTGAAAAACTTTTCTCCCATGTTTTTTAGCATTGAAGGGTCTAAGTACCTTGCGCTAAAAGCAAAGCCATCCCAAAAGAGCCAGGGGCCTTCCATGTAAATTTCCCTTAAAGTTGTTCCAAGCGAAACATTCGCTTTAAAATCGTCTTCGTTTCTCGGCGCAAACTGAACCGAGCCTGCAAGCCCTTGGCTAAAGGGATTTGCTCCGTAATGCTCGCTGATATTTATGCCTTCAATAGCATGGGGATTTATCACGGACAAATTGCCCGGAAAGCCTATATCCAAGTGCCGCATATTCGGAACCCTTAGCTCACCGAGATGGTAAGCCACTTCTTCTGCCCGGCTGCCATCGTAGAACAGATTGCTTGAAAAATCCATTTGCCCGGACATACCCGGCAACTGGCTTAAATGCTCGGTCAAATCAAAGCGAAGCCCAGCCGCATCTTCCAGCTTTTGCACGGAAGCCGCTTTGGGATTTTGCCATGTTGTGCTGCCGCCGCCTATAACCGTTGCGCTTCCCAAGTGCTTTGCATTTGAACGCATACTTACAACAACATCCAGCAAATCGGCAAAATCCTGCGTTTCTACTATGGTAGAGTCAAAACCGTTCTTTCTGAAAACCAGAACGGTGTTTCGGCTTTCCAGTTCAAACTCAAATTTGCCGTTGTCATCGCATTGCCCCAAGGTTTTGCCGGA
>JAISSJ010000064.1 GCA_031273195.1 Candidatus Fibrimonas sp. | reverse complement strand
CAACCAAACTGCTTATCCTGTCCATAGTCGGGTATCTGACATTGCCCTCGTTGTGCCTAAAATCAAACTCATCTAAATATCGCTGCAAATACTTAGGCGAAATATAATGGAATGTACCGCGATACGCCCTTTTCAAAACCGCCCACATACTCTCTATCGTGTTCGTGTAACTCGCACCCTTCACATATTGTTTTTTCGAATGACTGACGACATTATGCGTGTAATCGCCGTTAAGACCGATATAGGATTTCCACTCGTCCGTGTTTATCACCGTGCCTCGCTCAACATTCTGCCGTATTATGCCCTGCAATGTATTTTTGCTCCTGTCCAGCACAACCATAGACATTGCCCTGCCCTGTCGCTCAACAATCCCGAAAACCGAGATTTTGCCTACAGGACCGCGACCTTTGACGACATTCTTGCCGGAATGCCTGTTGCATTTCTTGCCGCCTATATGTGTCTCGTCACATTCAACAATGCCCTTGAAAATGTAATTGTTTTTGCAGTTTCCCATTGCTTTCCTTGCTTTTTGGCACATAAACCACGCCGATTTTTGAGTAATTCTCAATATCTTTGAAATTTGCATTGACGAAATGCCCTTTCTCGCAGTCACCATCAAATAAAAAGCGAGAAACCATTTATTCAATGGAATTTTGCTAGATTCAAATACAGAGTCCGTTCTGACATTGAAAGGTTTCCCGCAACCGTTGCACCTGTGCCAACCCTCATTTTTGCCAAATTTGCCTATTTTCGTGCTTCCACATCTAGGGCATGTTATATTGCCGTTCCATCGTTTCTGCTCCAAATACAACCTTGCGGATTTCTCGTCTGGAAACCTCTCGAAGAGGTCATATACGCTCATAGCAGCATTTGGGTAGTTTAGCACTAGTATTATTTATTGCTAAAATTGATCTGTGACTAAGGTTATGCAAAATCGCAAAAACCTGAACATAATAGCAGTAAAACGGGTTTTCCAAATAAGTAACAGGTTGTTTTCGGTTATTGTAAAGTATGTATATAATTCTCAACTTCGTATATAATTCTCATTAATATACCGGCATCGTTCTATCCACATCTCTTGCCCAGGCGTTAAGGCCGTCTTGCAAGTTCAGCGTTTTGCCTTTATAACCGGCTTCACGCAAGGCCCTGATTCCCAGAATGCTGCGCTGGCCTATTTTACACAAAAACACCACGGTGGCAGAAGGGTCAAATTCTTCTATGCGCCTCTCTATTTGACCAAGCGGCATTATCAAAGCATCGGGAAATTTTAAAATGGCGCGCTCATGCGGCTCGCGAATGTCTATAAATTGAATGCGCTCGCCGTTGTCCAAACGTTGTTTCAGGTCAACGGCTGTGATGGTTTCAATGGGTTCTTCCTCTTTATTCTTTTTAAGTCCGCAGAATTGCTCGTAATCTATAAGTTCACGTATTGAGGGGTTTTCTCCGCATACGGGGCAGTTCGGTTCCTTTTCCAGCTTGAGTTCGCGGAACGACATTCGCCACGCATCAAAATGCAACAGCCGCCCGACCAGCGGTTTTGCGTTGCCTACTATCATCTTGATCACCTCGGCGGCCTGTATGGTTCCGATAATTCCCGGCAAAACTCCCATCACTCCGCCTTCTGCGCACGAAGGCACAAGTCCCGGCGGCGGCGGGGATGGGTAAAGACATCGGTAGCAAGGGCCGTCTTTTGCGCCGAAAACGCTTGCCTGACCCTCAAACTGAAAAACCGAGCCGTAAATATTGGGTTTGCCCAGGAATACGCATGCATCGTTTACAAGGTAGCGGGTTTGAAAGTTGTCCGTGCCGTCTGCTACCAAGTCGTAATTGGAAATAATATCCATCGCATTTTGGCTTGTTAACATTGTGTTGTGCGTAACAACATTTATAAATGGGTTAATGCCCTTGATTCTGTCCTTTGCCGATGCAACTTTTGGCCTGCGCACATCGCGAGTACTGTGAATTATTTGCCGCTGCAAATTGGACTCGTCAACAAAATCAAAGTCCACCAAGCCTATGGTTCCAATGCCAGCCGCCGAAAGATAAAGCGCAAGCGGCGCGCCAAGCCCGCCGGTGCCCACAATCAAAACCTTTGCGGCTTTCAATTTTTTTTGCCCCTCAACGCCTATTTCCGGCAGCAGCAGGTGGCGGCTGTACCTGGAAATTTCCTCGTTTGTCAGTTCGGGTAAATCGGAACCTCCGGCTATTGCCGGAATTATCATCAGTTCGCTGCCGTCTGCAACGGGAGTGTCCAAGCCTTGCTGCTTATCCACGTTCGCGCCGCCAACAAACACGTTGATAAAACCGCGCAACTGCCCCTCATCCGTGAACAGATGCGTTTTTATTCCGGGATACGCTGCCGCAAGGGCAAGAATTGCCTCGCCTGCTGTGCTACCCTTAACTTCTATCTCCGCATTGCGCTCTACAAACGCCCTGAGCGCATAGGGAATGAGTATTTTGACCATTACTTAACCTCCTTTGAAATATTCTCCGATGAAAAAACGGTTCTGTCTATTGCCAGTTCCCAACTGGTAAGCTCTTTTGCCACGCCTTTTTCCACCGATACAATAACGTAGGAATAAAAAGGAAGCGCATGGTTTTTGTCATAATCAGACGGAGCTGCCGGGCAATCGGGGTGCGAGTGGTAAAAACCTATTACGTCTAACCCCAGCTTTCTTGCGGCTTGTTCTGCGCTCAACATCTCTTCCGGGGTTATGAGAAAGCGATGGTATTGTTCGCTGTCCTCTTGCGCATTGTGAATGGCTTGCGTTTGCTTAACTATTTTGGAGTCCGATTCAATTGAACCCATCAGAACTCCGCAACACTCGTTAGGGTAGGCTTTTTGGCCATCACTCCGTATGGTTGATTCGCATTCGGGCGGTAAAAATAACATTATAAGTCCCTCCATAAAGGTTCGGATAAATAGCGAAATCCGTTATCGCAAAGTATGGTTGCCACGCGAGACCCTTTGGGCAAGGTTTTTGCCAGTTCCTGCGCGGCATGGACGTTTGCGCCGGAGCTTATGCCAACAAACAATCCTTCTTCGGTTGCTAACCGGCGAGTCATTTTGTAGGCATCTTCGGTTTTAACCTCAACCTGCGCATCGGCTATGCTCTCATCAAATATCTTTGGCCTTATGGTTGCGCCCATATGCTTCATCCCTTCCAATCCGTGAAACGGCGAATCGGGCTGCATAAGCACAACCTGTATGGCCTGGTCAAAATTCTTGAGCCTTTTAGAAACACCCATAAAGGTTCCGGAGGTTCCGGTTCCGGCTACAAAATGCGTGGGCTTGCATTGTTTATACAATTCAATGCCTGTGGTATCGTAGTGCATACGCAAATTCTCAATATTGTCATACTGATTCGGAAAGAAATATATATCCGGTTCCTGCTTTGCAAGCTCCACCGCCCTGCGGTAGGCACCGTCTGAACCTTCCAAGGGGTCGGTTTCAATAATTTCCGCGCCGTAGGCCCTTATGAGCTTTTTGCGCTCCATGCTCGCATTTGCCGGCATAAACAATTTCACTTTGTAACCCAATGCCGCACCGAACATGGCATATGCAATGCCGGTATTGCCGCTGGTGGAATCAAGGATTATTTTATCTTTGGTGAGTTTCCCGTCGTCTATGCCGCGGTGTATCATAGCTTTAGCGGCCCTGTCCTTGACCGAACCGCTTGGATTTAGATACTCCAGCTTCACAAACAAGGAAATGCCTTTTATTCCTGCTGTTATGTTTTTCAACTCTATCACGGGGGTATTACCCACTGCATCCAAAACGCTCATAAAATTATATCTCCAAGGGTTTGCTCTTCGCTTTTGCTGAATTTAGGCGCGAAAATTATATACACAGCCAGTTCCCATAGAACATGGCGGGAAACAGATGTTTAAAATATACTGTTTTATTGCCGGAAATCATAACAGCGATTAAATATAGAAATTTTATTTCCACTTTGTCAAGGGGTTTTAGAATTTTTTTGCCGGATTTTCGCACCCCAGCGAACAACTTGCGCAATTTTCCGGGCTGCACATCTGCAATGAGCCAAAACGTGCGGGATTCATGGCAATAATTTCGCCTTCTTCGTCAAATACAAGGGAATTTACATCTGCGTTTATGCCAACTGCGTCCGGGTCAAAGGCGTCAAGTGTGCCGATTGGGGTTTTTATTACCGTTGGCTCGGCAGGCTCCAGCGATTCCAGCTTTCCCGACTCATACAGGGAAAAACCGTTCCTTGTGGGAATTTTGCCGTATTTGGTCGCTATATGCACCGTTTCTCCGGGGAATAGCGTGATGCTGCGAATGTTGCCGCTTTGGTAAAAAGCTACTCCGCTGATTACCGCAGTAAAAGATGCAAACGGCAGGTCAAACGACAGCGGAATTGCCAGGGTTTTTTCTTCCTGCTCGCTCCACATACCGCTAACCTTTCCGTCCAGCGGAAAAAAGCGTTTTAATTCTCCCGTCTCAAAAAAAGTTACAAGCTCGGCAGGAAACTCGCCGATAGGGGTCTGTATCTCCTGCACTTCGTTGAGAACTATTGCCTTAATCATGCCGTCTTTGTAAAACTCTACGGAAAATTTATTTTTGCGGCGGTGAGTTTCAACATAAGCCGGAATCAATTCGCCCGCATGGGTGACAAGCATATTCTTTTCCGAAAGTTTAATGCCTTCCAATTCCCCGCTTGGGTAGCAGGCATGGCTTTCCACCCCTGCGAACACGCCGCTGGGAAGCTGGAGCATATGATTTTCCAACATATTAAAGTTTTTCACTTAACACCTTCGGGTAATCAACGCCTGAACAGCGCCACCCTCATTGCCAAGGGTCTGCACGTTGTAGGCTCCGCTGTTTTCAATCCAGGGCGGAATGTGCTTGCATACAAGGCGCAGTTCCATAAACGGCGTGTCCTTTAAAAAATCCATCATCGCTTTTTTGCTTGATATTTCGGGACATTCTTTTTGCAAAGCGATTAAATCCAAAAAGTAAACGCCGGGCGTTGAAGTTTCAACCGGCCTCGCATCCCTGATAATCGCTTCCTTTGCGGCTATTGCGGCATTTGCGTTGCACAAATCTTCTGCAATGCCGTCAAAGGTTTCGCCGTTTATTTCGCCGATTTCAAAAATGTGCAGCCTCGCACGGTCAAATACCGAAAACGGAATGCCAACCAGAGTGCCGCCGGCCAATATATTGCAACCCTCAATAAGCGGCAAAAGAACCTCGGTATTTTTCCGTGTCAATGCGGGAGCGGATGGAACTATCTTTTCAAAGTTCACATCCCTTGTCTTTTCCCAGCCTGTTCCGGTGCGTTCAAAAAGCAAAAAACGGCTTGCTTCAAAGAAGTCGCACAGTTTTGAATCTTCATTTGCAAATACTGCTATCTTGTTCATCGCCTTGAACTCCTACCATTTGTTCTTCTTGTGCAAGAACAAGAAGCCTACGGTTACCATAATCACTAAAAATATTATGCACCAAAACGGCCACCACTCCGAATCCATGGGAAGGGGATATCTCACATTCATGGAAAACGAGCTAACCACAAATGTAGGCACCATTATTCCAATGGTCAAAACGTTCAGCCTTTTCATCAAGGTGTTCAGATTATTTGAAACTATGCTCGCACGGGCATCCATCATGCTGGAAAGGATGTTTGAAAGATTTTCCGTTTGGTTTAAGCATTGGGAAGTTTCAATATAAATATCGTCCAGCAAATCCTTGTCCGCCTCGGTAAACATTAAATTGCGCCCGCTCTGCAACTTGCGAAGCACTGTTTGGTTTGAACTGATGGCGTCTAAATAATAAACCAACGATTTGCACAATCCGAACATATAGAGCAAATATTTATTTTCCATGGAACTCACCAGCTTGGCTTCCAATTCATCGTTTACACGGCTTATTATGCGTAAATGTTCGCTAAAATGATAGGTGGAATAGTTTAAGAGTTTAAGCACGAACATATTGAGCGAGGTTATGCGGGAAAAACGTTTCTCGTCCAAAAGCGGCAGGTCGGTGTCGCTTAAAATAACTATCTTGTTTGTGAATATGAAAATACCGAAAGAGGTTATGCGAAATAAAAACTGGTCTTCTGCATTATAACTTTTGGGCTTTTTGAAAATTATCGCGGCGTAATCGTCTTCGTATTCCAAACGGGCAAGCTCTTCGGTATCAAAGGCAGAAGCAATAGTATGCTCATCCAACTGACACTCCTTGATCAGAGCATTTATCTCCTCTTGGTGCGGCGATACCAGCATTGTAATTTGAGCTTCACTCTTTTCCGCCGCTGCGATTCGCCCAAGCATTAATTTATAATATTTTATCATGAATAGAATGTAGAAATATTTTTTCTACATTACTTCGCTTATGCAATTAATATTCCTTTTACCGCTTGTTCTTGCCTTTTTTGCCTGCGCGCCTTTACCGCCGTTGGGGCCTGCCGGAGGGCCTCCAAGCCCTCAGCCGGAGCCTAAGCCGCAAGAGCAGGAAGAGCCTGAGAAAGCCGAAGAGCCGCAAATAGGCGAAAGGCGTATTATAGATATTGGAATCGGATTGAGAAAAGAGGCTGCGGTCATAGAATGCCCCGAAAAAAAATGGGAGTTTAAAGCCGGTTCAAACTTGGGCAAAACGGAAATTGAAACGGAAGGGGATTGCAAATACGGCGACAAAATCTATAGGGGCAACTGGTCGGTGCTTTCTACCGATAGCGGGCTTACGATAATAAATACGCTGCCCATTGAAGATTACTTAAAAGGCGTTGTTCCGCACGAAATAGGCCGCTTAAAGCAGGAGGAGTTTGAAGCTCTGAAAGCACAAGCCGTTGCTGCAAGAACTTACGCCTATCACCATCTAGGTTCCAGAAAATCGCAGGGTTTTGATATTTACGCAGACACGCGCGACCAGGTTTACAACGGCAAAAACGAAGAAGACTCGCTTGCAAGCGAAGCTATTTTAGCCACAGACGGTTTGGTTATAAAATATAACGGCAGTTTAATAGAAGCTTATTACCACTCAACTTGCGGGGGCAAAACGGAAACTTCGGAAGTCTGGGGGCAAGAGAGCAAGCCGTACTTAGTTGCGGTTTCAGATTCCGCCAACGGCAGAGTTTTTTGCGAACTTTCAAAATACATGAAATGGGAAGAAAAGTTTGGCAGGGAAGAACTTGTTAGCCTATTTCAAAAAAACGCTATGGATGCAAGGGCAGATAAAACTTTTTCCTTTAGCAAGATTGATCAGATTATAGTAACCGAGAAATTTCCGGGCGGGCGGGCGAAAAGACTTGTGGTTTTCACAAATAAAGGTTCTTTTGAAGTTTTCGGAGACCGTATAAGGAGGCTTTTTGCACGGGAAGGGAAATTTTTGCCAAGCATACCGCTGAACATTTCCCAAGACAAAGGTATTTTTACCGTAATGGGTTCCGGCTATGGGCACGGTATTGGTATGTGCCAAATGGGAACAATAGCAAGGGCAAGGGAAGGTCAAACTTTTGAACAGATTTTGAAGGCTTATTACACTGGTGTTAGCATTGAGAAATATTGAGCGATGTGAAAACGCTTTTCGCAAAATCCGCCAGGCTTGGGTCGCGCGCACCCATGAGCAAAATCACGTCGCCCGATTTGGCCTTGTTTGCGATTTCTTTAAGGCACTCATCCCTGTTTGAAACGAAATTCGAATTGCAACCTTTTTTTGCCAATGCTTCCGACAGAATATCCGCATCAAAATTGCGTTCTGCCGTGCCGCCCGCATAATATATGGAACTGAACCACATCTCATCGCCCAAGCGCAGAACTTTGGAAATTTCTTCTACCAAATCGTCTTTTAAGAATTTGGTTGGGCCAAAACCGTGCGGCTGGAACCATGCGAACAATTTGCCTTTTGCAAAATCTTGGCAGGAGCGAATGCTCGCTGCAATTTTCGCCGGGTTGTGTGCATAATCGTCAACTAAAATTATTCCGTTTTTACATTCGTAAATCTGGCTTCTGCGGTGTATGCCCTTCCATGTTCTCAAAGCGTTTGCACATTCCTTTAGCGATACCCCTGCGGATATGCAAACCGCAACGGCGGCAAGGGCGTTTTCCGCATTGTGTTTGCCGGGCAAGGGCAAATAAAAATCCGTGCATTCGTTTTTATGGCGAATCTTAAATTCGGATGAAATACCATTTGCTTTATAATCCAAGCCCTGAACTTCGAAACTCTCCCAGCCGAACAAAAGTGTTTTATCGTCTGCCAGCTTTGCGGCAAGGGGATGAGAACCGTTTGCTATTAAAATTCCGTTTGCTTTGCG
>JAISSJ010000056.1 GCA_031273195.1 Candidatus Fibrimonas sp. | reverse complement strand
CACTTGGATTTAACACTCACACGTGCCAAGTTTGACCAGTTGACCTCATTTTTGGTGGAAAAAACCCTTGGGCCGGTTCGCAAAGCCTTAGACGATGCAAAATTAAAAGCCGCCGACGTTAGCGAGGTGATTTTGGTAGGCGGTTCAATCCGCATTCCTGCGGTTCAAGAGGCTGTTAAAAAAATATTCGGAAAGGAACCTCACAAAGGTGTTAATCCCGATGAAGTTGTTGCCGTTGGCGCAGCAATTCAGGGTGGTGTTTTGGCAGGTGACAGTTCTTTAAAAGATGTGGTTCTTTTGGATGTGACCCCGCTTTCCCTTGGCATAGAGACCTTGGGCGGCGTTATGACCAAACTCATAGACCGCAACACCACAATTCCAATTCGCAAAAGCCAGGTGTTCAGCACCGCAGACGACAACCAGGGTGCAGTTACAATACATGTTCTGCAAGGCGAAAGGGAATTTTCAAGGGACAACCGCACACTTGGCCGTTTTGACTTGACAGGCATTCCGCCCAAACCACGTGGCATTCCGCAGATTGAAGTTTCTTTTGACATAGACGCAAACGGCATTGTGCATGTTAGTGCAAAGGACAAGGGAACGGGCAAGAAGCAGAGCATAAAAATCAAGTCATCTTCGGGTCTTAGCGAAAGCGAGATAAGCCAGATGATAAAGGATGCGGAAGCCAATGCAGAGCAAGACAAAAAGAAGCGTGAGCAGCTTGAGGAAAAAAACAAGGCCGAGCAAGCTGCTTATCAGGCCGAGAAAGAATTAAAGGAATTCAATACGCACCTTGCAGCGGTAAAGGAAAACGGCAGTACAATTAAAAATGTTCCGGAAAAATTAAGAACACCAGAATTCTACCTTGAAGCGGTAAAAAATAACAGTACTGCATTTGAGTATATTCCGGAAAAATGCAAAACACCCGAACTCTGTCTTGTGGCGGTGAAAATTAGCCCTTATGCGTTTGAGCATGTTCCGGAAAAATACAAAACTTACGAACTTTGCCTTGAAGCGACAAAAACCCATGCAAATAATCCCAATCCTTTTCTTCCTTTAGATTTTGAAGATGGAGTTAAAGAGTTTCTTGAACGTGTTCCAGAAAAATTCATAGACAAAATAAAGGCTGAACTTGGAGTGAGCACGGCTACTACATTCACCGACCCAAGAGACGGCAAAGTATATAGAACCGTCAAAATAGGCAACCAGATTTGGATGGCAGAGAACTTGAATTATGCTTGGATTGGGTCAAAGCGTTATAACAACGACCAAAATAACGCCGAGATATACGGCAGGCTCTACGATTGGGAAACGGCATTTGAAGCGTGCCCTCCAGGCTGGCATTTGCCGAGTATAGAGGAGTGGGATGAGCTAATAAATTTTGTGGGTGGTGAAGATACTGCCGGAAAAAAGCTAAAGGCTAAAAGTGGCTGGGATGGAAATGGCAATGGCACGGATAGTTATGGCTTCTCGGCCCTGCCGGGCGGTTACGGTCGTTCCGATGGCAGTTTCGACGGTGTCGGCTACGGCGGCTGTTGGTGGAGTGCCACGGAGGACAATAGCGACTACGCCTACTACCGGTACATGGATTACATCTTCGACGACAGCAGCGACGTGTCCAGGAACAACGACGTCAAGTCTCGCTTGTTTAGTGTTCGTTGCGTCCAGGACTAAGAATATGCGTTCACGCCACCCAATCACACCGCAGGAGCACCGTGAACACGTTCACGGCCTCCAATCAACCCCAAACGGGCATCGTGAACACGTTCACGGCCCTCAATCAACTTGCGGGGGCACCGTGAACACGTTCACGACCCTCAATCAACCTCAAACGGGGGTCGTGAACACGTTCACGGCCTTCCCGCAACCCGATTTCCCAAAAAACACCTCAAAAAAGGAGAATCAGTGATGAAAATCAGTCCAATCACACTAAGCCGTTTGCGTAATGACGCAAATTTCCAGTTCCACACCGAGTTCAGCAGCTTGGTAGAAAAGCAAACGCCGGAGGCTTTGAAAATAAAGCCCCTCTTTGACGCCTACCTGCCGCTCTACGAAAAGGTGGACTTAGCCCTCAAAAAAATCAACAAAAGCTCCCTCACCGAGCAAATACAGGAAGCGGACAGGGTGAGGGACAACATCTGGAAAGGCCTTGTGGACACAAACACCGCAGCACTAAGGCATTTTGACCCAGCCGTTCAAAAGTCTGCAAAGAAGCTCAAAATAGTCTTTGACACCTACGGCAATATAGCCAAAAAGACCTTCAACGAGCAAACCTCAGCCACCTACAACATTTTGCAGGATTTGGAGAGCAGCAAATACGCCCCAGATGTATCGGCAGTAGGTCTTGGCCAATGGATAGCGGAGTTAAAAACCCGCAACAATGCTTTTGCGGATTTAATGCGTGAGCGAGTTGACGAGGGCAGTCTAAAGGTTGACATAGTGCTTAAAAAAGCAAGAACGCAGCTTGACAATGCGTATTACTCAATAGCGGATCTTATAAATGCCTTAGTTCTGGTAGAAGGAGCGGCAAATTACGAGTCGTTTATCAAAAAGCTGAACCTAAACATAGCCAAATACAACCTCCTCGCCACGCAGAATTCAAGGAAGCCGGGCAAGGGGAAGGGGAAAGGCAAAAAAGAGGAAAAGGAGGGTTAATATCCAACCGTAGGGGCAAAAGCAAATGAGTATCACAACGGAAAAAGAGGCTTGGGCGGCGGTGAGGAAAAACGGCCTTGCACTCAAAGATGTCCCCAAAGCCTTAAAAACGCCCAAAGTCTGCCTAGCAGCGGTAAAGCAGATGGGCCTTGCTCTTTGCTATGTCCCCAAAGCCCTAAAAACGCCCGAACTCTGCCTAGCGGCAGTAAAGGAATACGGCAATGCCTTCCGCTATGTCCCCAAAGCCCTAAAAACCCCAGAACTCTGCCTTGTGGCGGTAAAATATGATGGCACCGAACTAAGGTTTGTCCCCGAAGCCTTAAAAACCCCCAAACTCTGCCTAGCAGCAGTAAAGCACGACCCCTGGGGCTGTGCCCTTAACCATGTCCCGGAAGCCTTAAAAACCTATGAACTCTGCCTTGAAGCGGTAAAGCAAAACGAAGAAGCGATTATTTGCGTTCCAAAAGGATTAAGGGCCAAAATAAAAGCGGCGACACAACCCAAACGTAGGAGAGAGAGAAAATGAAAATCACAACTGAAAAAGAGGCTTGCCCATGAAACTGCCGAAATATAAAAAGAAAAAGCGAGTAGAGAAAATGAGTATCACAACGGAAAAAGAGGCTTGGGCGGCGGTGAGGAAATGGGGTTTTGTACTCAAATATGTTTCGGGAGAGTTAAAAACACCGGAACTCTGCCTTGAAGCGGTGAAGTATTTCGGCTATGCACTTCAATATGTTCCTGAAGGATTAAAAACCCCCGAACTCTGCCTTGAAGCAGTGAGGGAAGACGGCTTTGCACTTGAATATGTCCCCGAAGCCTTAAAAACCCCCAAACTCTGCCTTGAGGCGGTGAAGAGGAGCGGCTTTGCACTCAAATATGTCCCCGAAGCCTTAAAAACCCCCAAACTCTGCCTTGAGGCGGTGAAGAGTTATGGCAGTGCACTCGAAGATGTCCCCGAAGCCTTAAAAACGCCCAAACTCTGCCTAGCAGCAGTAAAGCAGAACGGCATTGCTATTTGCTATGTCCCCAAAGCCCTAAAAACCCCAGAACTCTGCCTTGAGGCGGTGAAGAGGAGCGGCTTTGCCCTTGACCATGTCCCCGAAGCCTTAAAAACCCCCGAACTCTGCCTTGAAGCAGTGAGGGAAGACGGCTTTGCACTTGAATATGTCCCCGAAGCCTTAAAAACCTATGACCTCTGCCTAGCAGCGGTAAAGCAAAACGAAAAAGCGATTATTTACGTTCCAAAAGGATTAAGGGCCAAAATAAAAGCGGCGACACAACCCAAACGTAGGGGCAAGGCCTGCCTTGCCCCCCTCGCCGTCCCAACCAAAACCGTTAAAGGAACGTTCACCGACCCAAGAGACGGCAAAGTTTATAAAACCGTAGAGATAAACGACCAAGTTTGGATGGCTGAGAACCTGAATTTTGACTGTGAAGGGTCAAAGTGCTATAACCCCCCCAAAAATGCCGAAAAATGCGGCAGGCTCTACGATTGGGAAACAGCGAAAAAGGCTTGTCCTCCGGGCTGGCATTTACCGAGCAATGAGGAATGGGATGGGCTAGTAGATTTTGCGGGTGGTGAGAAAATCGCCGGAAAAAAGCTAAAGGCGGAAAGCGGCTGGAATGAAAACGGCAACGGCACGGACGACTATGGCTTTTCAGCTTTACCGGGCGGCTACGGATTTAGTGGCTGTTTCGGCAATATCGGCAGCTACAGCTACTGGTGGAGTGCAAATGAGGACAATAGCGGCTACGCCTACTTCTGGTATATGCACTACCAAGACGGCAAAGTGGGCAGGCACAACAACAATAAGTCCTACTTGCACTCTGTTCGTTGCGTCCAAGACAAAGTTTTACCAAAAGGAATACGCAGAGGAAAGAAAAAATGAAAATCACAACGGAAAAAGAGGCTTGGGAAGCGGTGAAGGAGAACGGCTATGCACTTCAATATGTTCCTGAAGGATTAAAAAACCCCGAACTCTGCCTTGAAGCGGTGAAGAAGCGCGAATATGCACTTCAATATGTACCGGAAGAATTGAAAACACAGGAACTCTGCCTTGAAGCGGTGAAGTATTTCGGCTTTGCACTTGAATATGTACCGGAAGAATTGAAAACTTATGAACTCTATCTTGAAGCGGTGAAAGATAACGGCTATGTACTTGAATATGTTCCTGAAGAATTAAAAACGCCTGAACTTTGCCTTGAAGCGGTGAAGGAGTGCGGCTTTGCACTTCGATATGTCCCTGAAGAATTAAAAACACTGGAACTCTGCCTTGAAGCGGCGAAGTATGTCCATGATTATGAATTGGAGCCTTATCCCATCTTTATACATGTCCCCCCAAAAATTAAAACCTATGAATTCTACCTTAAAGCAGTAAAAGAGAATGACGATTTGTTTTATTATGTACCGGAAGAATTTAAGACACCCGAACTCCGTCTTGAAGTGGAGAGAAAACGGAGCGGCTATAAACTTAAAACGGAGAATTTCAATAATGATACCAATAACGGTGATGACGATCTTCCCTTTTAAACAGGAGGAAAAATGATGAAAAGCAGAACGGGAAAGTTCACCGACCCAAGAGACGGCAAAGTCTATAAAACCGTAAAAATAGGCAAACAGGTTTGGTTTGCAGAGAACCTGAATTTTGACTGCAAAGGGTCAAAGTGCTATAACGACGACCCCAAAAACGCCGAAAAATACGGCAGGCTTTATAACTGGGAAACGGCGTGTTGTGAAGCGTGTCCTGATGGCTGGCATTTGCCGAACATGGCGGAGTGGGAAACTCTTGTAGATTTCGCTGGTGGCGAGGACATTGCCGGACAAAAGCTAAAAGCTAAAAGCGGCTGGGATCACAAAGGCAACGGCACGGACGAGTTCGGCTTTTCCGCCCTGCCGGGCGGTTACGGTTACTACAGCGGCGGCTTCGTCACAGCCGGAGACTACGGCCATTGGTGGACTTCCAAAGAGGGCGAGATTAACACCGACAACGCATACTACCGGATTATGTGCTGCAGCAATGATTTTGCCAGTTGGAACAATTTCGACTCGTGTTACTTACTGTCGGTTCGTTATGTTCAAGGCGACGAAGTTCCGGACGAGGACTGGTAACCGGAAAAATTCAAAACCTTTGAGCTATGCCTAGCCGCCGTGCTATATGACGGCGACACGCTTGAATATGTCCCGGAGAAATTAAGAGCCAGAGTAAAGGCGGCGATTTAGGCAACCAAGTTTGGATGGCGGAGAACCTGAATTTTAACTGCGAAGGGTCAAAGTGCTACATAAACGGTTGGGGTGCTTGCACCCTAGCCCATTGTCTTGACTGCAGTCATGTTAATCCTTAAATCAAGTGAATCATGGTTCAGACAAAGGATTTTCTAGCTTTGAGATAGAACTCTCACCCAAGCAGTTGGAGGGAGAGCTGTTTGACAAGCTATTTGAGATGGCAAGAATTTCTAATTTTAACGCAGAAGAACTTTCACAATATGAGGCTAATCGTATGAACATGCTGGATTACAATGCGTCAATGATTTTTGCCCGGAAGGAAGGCGTTGCTCTTGGCCGAGATGAAGGCGTGGCTATAGGCGTTGAGAAAGGCATTACCCTTGGCAAAGAGGAAGGCATCCTGCAAACGGCACGTAAAATGAAAGCTAAAGGCTTGAATATTGCCCTGATTGCAGAGGTAACCGGTTTGTCGGAGGCGGAAATTGAGTGTTTGGATATCCTCTGACTGCCTTGTGACGAACATTGACAGTTTTCACATTACGGACAGAACTTTATCTTGCATTGACAACCTGCCACATGACAAATCCGACCTTTCGCAATTTTTGGCTTTTTTAATTGAGATGGAAATAGACGCTATTGAGCTTTCGGAGCAAATGCGTCAACTGCTGTCGCCGCTCCCTGAATATCCGTCTTATACGCTGCCTAATGAAAAAGCACGTTTGGAAGGGCTAGACGATGCGTTGTGCGGGGATTATCTGCAAACATTCGCCCAAGCGAGAAAAGATTTTGGCGAGGATATTGAGTTTTGCCCTGCAAACCGCTTTTACTGCGCTACGGCGTTGGCAGCGGAATGGGTGATGAGCGGGGGAAAAAATGTTGCCGGTTCCTTTGGCGGCATAGGCGGTTTTGCGGCTACCGAGGAACTGGTTATGATTCTGCGAATGAAGGGGCTGCGTAAAGCGGACAAGACATACAAATTTTTCCCGGAGATGGCAAAATTGTTCTGCAAAATCACGGGAAAAAATATGCGGCTAAACAAGCCCATTATAGGTGAGAGGATATTTCACGTGGAATCCGGGGTTCATGTTGACGGAATTCTTAAACAGCCGGAGCGTTATGAGCCGTTCCCGCCGGAGATTGTGGGGCAAAGGCGAAAGATTGTGCTGGGAAAGCAGAGCGGAACGGCATCAATTCGTGCGAAACTTTCGGAGCTTGATATGCAATGTGCGGAGGAACATATTCCGCACATCCTTGAACGGGTTAAGGCAAATGCCTTGGCAAAGAATGGTGCTGTTAGCGAGCGGGAATTTGCCGAGATTGTGAAGGAGTGCTTGGCGTGAGGCAGCTGAGGTACCTTTTGGACAGCACTTTGCGGGATGGCGAGCAGGCTCCGGGTGTTTGCTTTTCCGTTGAGCAAAAATTGAGGATTGCCGCTCTTTTGGATTCTTATGGTGTGCATCAAATTGAGGCGGGGATTCCGGCGGCATCCGAGCAGGAAAAAAAAAGCATTGCCAAGATTATGGAGAACCGGAAAAACGCCGTTATATCGGTATGGGCCAGGCTTGTGCCTTCGGATATAAAACATGCGATTGACGTGCGGCCTGATATTATTCATATAGGAGTGCCGGTTTCACGCAAGGATAAGGATTGGGTTGTTGAGCAACTGCACACCTGTTTGAATTTGATTGATAAGAGCGGCATTCCTGTTTCGGCAGGATTTCAGGATGCTTTTCGCTCGGAAACGGAGTTTATGATAACTGTTGCCAAGATATTGCTGGATTTTGGCGTAGTGCGAATACGCCTTGCAGACACTGTGGGTATAGCATCGCCAAGCCTTTGCCGCATGGTGCTGAAAGAGATTTCCGAGAAACTTGACGGCAGGGCAGAGCTTGGCATTCACGCCCACAACGATTTGGGCATGGCCGTAGCGAATACAATTGAAGCGGCAAAGGCTGGCTGCCTTTACGCCGATGTGACTGTTGGCGGCATTGGCGAGCGAGCGGGGAATTGCGATTTGGCACAACTGGTTTGCGCAAGTTCTTCCATATTTGACTGGGGTGTTGGCAACGTTGATGTGCGGAGGCTGGAGGAGGAGGTTTATGACACAACAATTAAATAAAAATTAAATACCCTTGACAAATGAAAAATATTTTTCTATATTTGTTTCCGTAGCCTACGAATGTGGGTTGCACACATTTAGGAGGTAGCAATGACTATACTCGACACAATGACCTTTCGGTCTCACAACACGTCTTTTAAGGCTTCCAAAGAGAAAATTTCCAAATTGCTCAGGCAGAAGACCGAAGAAGCCATAGATGCTATTCAAGACATGGCAGAAAGACAGCCAGTACTCAGGAAAGGCAAAGCTTTCTTGGCAAAAGCCACCGAAACCAGTAAAATCGGAGTTGCGGGGATTTTTGCCGGGGTTTTCTGCATTCTTTTCTCGCTGATTTATACCATGGTTTGCTATGCGAATAAACGGGAATAATAACCATTTCCTATATGCTTTTTTCGCCGGATAACATTATTGCATATTTTCAGCCTATCCTCTCTGCCGATTCGCATAAAATATATTCTTATGAGGTTTTGGGACGGTTTGTGGATAGCGACGGAGCCGTAAGGTCCCTGGGGCCTTTTTTCTCCGATGCAAACACTACCGACCAAGACGCTCTTGAAGTGGACAGGATAGTTCGAAGATATGCGATGAAAAAATACGTAGAGGAAAAAAGAACCGAGTATTTATTCATCAATATCAGATTGGCGTGGCTGGAAAAATTTGTAGATAAGCCGGAAGAATTGCCTACAATGCAATGGGTACGGGAATTCGGCATAGCTCTGGACAGGATTGTTATTGAAATCACAGAGGAAGATTTTAACGCAAGCGATGCGTATATTAATGTTTTAACCTATTATAGGAATGCAGGATTCCGCATTGCGCTTGATGATTACGGAAAAAAAGCCAGCAATATTGACCGTATTGCCCAGATTCACCCTGATATTATCAAAATCAACATTGATTATATTCATAGAAGCGAAGATTCTTATCACTATCGCGAATATCTTAAATTTCTCTCTACCTTTGCCGAGTCGGTTGGAATAGAAGTGCTGTACGAAGGCATAGAAACGCAGAAGCAGCTTGATATTTGCATGTCCTCCAAGGGAAGGTTTTATCAGGGATTTTTTATTGCGCATCCGCAAGAATCAATGCAAAATCCTGATGTCAATTATGTTGGCTTTTCCGCTTCAATAGAAAGGGCATACGAGATGTTGCGTAAAAAAAACGAGCACGTAAATAAATTAAAAACCTCTTTGGATTCTAAAATCAGGCGTTTTTTGCATAAAAACCCGCTTTTTTGGGAAAAAGATATTGAAACATATCTCACAAAGCTATGCAGCGAACTGCCGGAAGTGATAAGGATTTATCTGTGCGACAGGCACGGGAACCAAATTTCCTATAATTTTGAATGGATTTCGGGGAAAGTTGTAATTTTCGATTA
>JAISSJ010000006.1 GCA_031273195.1 Candidatus Fibrimonas sp. | reverse complement strand
CCATTCATTGTCGTACCAGCTTACCAGCTTCACAAAATTGGAGTCAAGCATAATGCCGGCTTCGGCATCAAATATGGAGGTCAGGGAGCAGCCACGGAAATCTGTGGAAACCACTTTGTCTTCGGTGTAGCCCAAAATGCCTTTCAACTCGCCTTCGCTCGCTGCCTTTACTGCGGCTTTGATTTCGTCGTAGGAGGCACCGTTTTTCAGAATAGCGGTTAAGTCCACAACGGAAACATCGGAAGTCGGAACACGGAAAGCCATACCTGTGAGCTTTTTGTTCAACTCCGGGATAACTTTGCCAACCGCCTTTGCTGCGCCGGTGCTGGAAGGAATTATGTTTTCCAAAATTCCCCTGCCGCCGCGCCAATCCTTGTTAGACGGGCCGTCAACGGTTTTCTGCGTTGCGGTTGCGGCGTGGACTGTGGTCATCAAACCTTTCTCTATGCCGAATTTGTCGTTGATGACTTTAGCTAGAGGTGCAAGGCAGTTTGTGGTGCAGCTTGCGTTAGAGATGATTGGTTGCCCAGCGTAGGTTTTGTGATTAACGCCGTAAACGAACATCGGAGTGTCGTCTTTGGAAGGCGCGCTCATAATTACCTTCTTTGCGCCGGCATGAATGTGAGCGTCTGCGCCCGGCTTTTTGCCATCGCCTTCTTTTGTCAGGAACAAGCCTGTGGACTCAACCACGACATTTGCGCCAACATCGCCCCATTTCAGAGCTGCCGGGTCTCTCTCTGCGGTTAAGCGGATTTTTTTGCCGTTCACCACCAGATTCGTGCCTTCAACGGAGACTTCCCCTTTGAAATGGCCATGAACCGAGTCGAATTTGAGCATATAAGCCAAATAGCCCGGCTCCAGCAAATCGTTGATTCCCACGATTTCAATATCGTTGGAAAAATTCTGAACGGCAGCGCGGAAAACCATGCGGCCTATGCGACCGAACCCGTTGATACCTACTTTAATGGACATAAATAACCTCTTTGGTTTGTTGTTGAAGGGAATATAGAAAATTACCTCCAGAGATTGAAATTTTCTAAATTCCCGCAAAATGAAACCGATGTTTTCAATAATTTTTTGCCTATCCTTTGCCGTGGCTCAG
Organism: Candidatus Fibrimonas sp.; assembly: GCA_031273195.1. Taxonomy (GTDB): domain Bacteria; phylum Fibrobacterota; class Fibrobacteria; order Fibrobacterales; family Fibrobacteraceae; genus Fibrimonas. The sequence goes on along the minus strand of JAISSJ010000006.1, from coordinate 8,008 downwards.
GACGAAGCTGCTAACGTTGAAATTGACAGTTCCGACGTTGAGCTTGAGCTGCTGCAGCCGGATGCGCTTAAAAATGAGGTTTTGCGCAGAGAGCTTGCCCTGCAAGGGAGCGAAAACGCAAAAGATACCGTTTCAAAATGGCTTTTGCAGGCTGCCGTGTTCTATTACGACAAAAAATGGGATAGCGCATACTTTGCCTACAGGCAGCTTCGGGACAAGGCATCTGACTTTTTATATGGCCCGCTTGTTATTAGAATTGCTAAATGCGCCTTGGAAATGGGCAATATTCAAGAGAGCAGAGATATTTTATTGGACATAAAAAGCATAAAGAACAACAAAAATTCATGGGAACAGGCAGACCTTGTTCTGATGGAAGGCATTCTACGCGACACAACAATAGCATTAAAAGCAAAAAAAGATTCCATTGAGCGACGGCTTAATTCAAAACCCGGCGCAACCTATGCGCAAACCTTAAAGTGGAAACTGGCCGTGCTCCGGGAAAATGAAAAAAATACAAAGGATGCCATAGACTCGTATTTCTCCGTTTTGAGAAGCGGCGGCAAATACGGAGATTCCGCATTCAAGGCTCTGCAAAGGCTAACCCCGAACTCCACAGACTACGACTTTGTGAGAATTATGTGCAAAAAGGGATACAATGAAAAATGCGCAGAAAAAATAAGCTCCATTCTCTCCAATAAAAATTCAAAATTGGATTCCGCAAAAAAGGTTAATCTCATGGTTCTGCAGGCAGAGGCTTGGAAGCAGTTGTCGAAAACAAATTTGGCTATTGAGCGGTATAAAAAACTCCTGGACAGTGTGGATTACAATACCTTATGGATGCAAAGCCTGCTCAGAATGCTTAGAAGCACAGGCAACAAAAACGAAGCGAAAAGGCTGGATTCTATTTTTCAGGAACAATTTCCCTTTAGCTCGGAAAATGCAAACAATCTGTGGGTAAAGGCTTTGGAATACGAACAGGCAAAGGAACATAAAAAAGCCATTGAAACCTACAAGCAATTGTACAATACGAAATTCGAAAAGCACCGGAGCCGGCAATGGGCCAGGTTCAGGGTTGGGTTCATAAATTTTAAAGAGGAAAAATACGCAGAAGCCGCAAATCTATTTGCGCAAGCCGCAAAGGAAAATTTAGGACTTATGCCCAGGAGCGCATCTCTTTATTTTTATGCACAGTGCCAAAGAATGCTGGAGCATAATGCGACAACGGCATATTCTGCGGTTATAACGGATTTTCCACTCGGATATTACGCTTGGCGCGCAAAGCAGAATTTAAAAGAATTTGAACTTTCCGAAGATATTCCCAAATTCGGAGTTGAAATGCCGGATTCCTCCGCCATAACTTGGTTAAGAGCTTTGCAAAAAAAGGAGACCAGCGAAAAAGATTCCCTTGTTAGCGTTGAACGTCTGGAACAGATAGAGTTCTTGCTTCGCAGCGGTTTTGAGGAAGAGGCTTTTGCTCTTTACGAAGAAGTTCTTAAATTCCATAAAAACCGTCCTGAATTTTACTATAGATACGGCGTTATGTTTATGCAAAACGGCGAACACGCCTTGGCACACAGAATGGCGCGCAATTTTATAAATATTACTCCAAGAGAAAAAATGGTTGGGGTTCCAATGCAGGTTCTCAAATTCCTTTACCCGCTTCCGCATAAAGCAAAGGTAAAAAAACATGCCAAAATAGACCCGTATCTGGTATATTCCGTTATGCGGCAAGAGAGTATGTTTGATGCTAAAATACAGTCTCCGGTAGGTGCCAGGGGGCTTATGCAAATCATGCCTGCAACCGGAGATTTTCTGGCAAAAAGAGAAAACATTGAAAAGTACGACAAGGATTTGCTATATAACGCATACCTGAACATTCGTTTAGGGGTAAGGTATTTAAATGATTTGTATGTTGAGCACAAGGAAGATTATATAGGTGTTCTAGGCGAATACAATGCGGGCCCCGCACCCGCCGGCCGCTGGCTTGCAAATTACGGCTCTTTGCCCTGGGACATAAGGGTTGAAGAGGTGAGTTATTGGGAAACAAGGGATTACGTCAAGAAAGTTATGGGGAACTTCTGGACTTATAAAGAGATTTACGGGAGTGATTAGTGTTTTTTTTACTGACGTTAAGCGCAGCAATAAGTTTGGCTTTTGGGAATATTTTAGAAAGCATTGGATTGAGGGCTGCAAACTCCGTTAAATCTCTAGCTAAGAATAAATTTTGGCTGGGCGGGTTATTTTTGAGCATAGTGGGAGTTTTGCTTTGTTATACAGCGATAGATAGATATAATCTAAGTTTGGTTCAGCCTTTTATGGCGTTGAATCCCGCATTAACGGCTATTTTAGGCTGGAAAATTCTCGGCGAGAAAATGACCCGCAAAATCGCTTTTGCCATAGTTTTGATTTTTTTTGGGCTTTTGATAGACGGAACTTTGGCCGGGGAGGCAGCCGGGGACTTGCGTTCCGAGAAAACGCTTTGGATTTATGCCGGAGCCGTGTTGGGCTTGCTTGCCGTGTCTTGCCTGATTTTTCGCACGGCGGAGATTGTGGATTCTATATGCACAGGGGCAGGTTTTGGGCTTTTCGCCGTTTTTTATAAGAGCATTTCCTTGGACGGCTTGTTTCCGCCACCTGTTGATTTGCGAATTTTCGCCGCTGCCGTGCTTTACATCGCTGCCTTTCTATGCTCGCAGGTAGGGCTTCGCAGAGGCAGGGCATTGTTTGTTATACCGCTTTCCGGTGCTGTTGGCTTGATTGTTCCGGTACTCGGCGGCATTTTGGTTTTTGGAGAACCTTTTCCGCCGCAAAAAATAATTGTCATAGTCTTGGTTTTTGCCGGTTCCATTTTGTTTGTAAAGGATTAAAGGAGTTTTCTACCTTTTCCATATGCGCAATATTTCCGCTTTTTTGATTTTCGGGGCACCGGGTTCGGGAAAAGGAACCGTGGGGGCTAAGTTAGCCGCTACAACAGGCGTAAAACACCTTTCAACCGGCGATATATTCAGGGGACTTTCGCCGGCAAGCGAAAACGGCAAACTGTTCGCAAGCTATGCCGGTGCAGGCAAACTTGTTCCGGACGAGGTTACAATTCAAATTTTTTCCCGCTACATAGGCGGCTTGATAGATACCAATAAATTCGACCCCGCCAAAGACTCTTTTCTGCTGGACGGCATTCCCCGCACGGTTGCACAGGCGAACCTGATAAAAAGCGTTGTGGAAATCAAGCATATTTTTGTGCTTGATATTCCAGACTATTCGGTTATAGTTGAACGCTTGCTCAAAAGAGCAAAAATTGAGAACCGCAAAGACGATGCGGATGAATCCGTTATCCGCGCTCGCCTAAAGGAATACGAAGACAAAACCGCCGCTGTTTTAGGAGCCTACGATAGCTCCCTGATAACAAAAATCAACGGCAGCCAAAGCCCTGACGAGGTGTTTAGGGATACGTTGAGTGCGTATATTACTCAGCGTAAGCTGCCTCTCTAATCACGTTGCCTTTGGTGTCCAAAATACGGATTATTTCTTCATCTCTTTGGAGAACCAATTCTTGGCTCTCGCCGTTTTGTGTGTCCAAACGCATGTAAAGAGAACCGTCTTCCATTTTGACAGCGGTAACGGAATTGCCGTTTGCATCTGTTTCATGGTAGGTATCGCCCAGTGCTACGGGGTTGGAACCTGTCCAAAATTCCAAAGAATTCAGAATCAAAGAATCAACAAACATTGTTACGCCAACAACCAAAGAACCTAAAATCAAATAGGCAATCCAGCTAATCCATTTATTGCCCCAGAATTTATTGTTAAAGTCGTATGCTTTTTTGGTTAAAGCAAAACTACCCCAGCAACCTGTTGTGGTTCCTGCGAAAATGCAAGCGGCAAGCAAAGATAAGAAAACTCTCTTCATAAAACCTCCTAAGATTAAAATTAAAAAGGAAATGTAGAAAATATTTTTAACTAATCCATCTTCTCAATTCTTCCACAGCCATGCCCTTTCGCATAGCGTAATCCGCAAGCTGGTCTTCGCCTATTTTGCCTACCTTGAAGTAGCGGCTCTTTGGGTGCGCCGCAAAATAGCCGCACTCGGAGGCTACCGGATTCATAGCGTAGTTTTCCGTCAGTGAAATCCCTATATTTTTTTCCGGCGAAAGCAGTTTCCAAATAGTGGCTTTCTCCGTATGGTCGGGGCTTGCGGGGTAGCCGGGCGCAGCCCTGATTCCTATTCCGCCTAAAATATCCCTGTGGAGTTTTTCGGCAAGAGCCTCAGCGAGGCGGTCTGCCAAAAGCCCTAAAATTATGGCGGAATAATCATCGTCTTTGTCCTTGAATTTTTTTTCCGCTTCGCTTGCGCCCAAGCCTGCGGTGGCGGCAAAAAGCCCTATAAAATCCTTTTCCTTTGGGTTAAAAAAATCCGCCATGCAGAGCAGCGGCTCGCCTTTTGCCGCTGATTGCTGCCTCAAAAAATGCAATTTCGCCGCTTCCTTGCCATCCTCGCCAAAAACGGAAAGAGAGTCCCCAATTCTCTGAACTTCAAAAAAGCCTGCAATAGCGGCTGCCCTTAGCAATTTTTTATCAACAATTTCTTTAAGCAAAACACGGGAATCGCTCTCCAGATTTTTATGCACTTCGGTGTATTGCGCCGGTCTCAAATCCCATGCGCTGAAATACATTCGCCAATTTATCAGGGGAATTACGGAGTTTAAATCCACGTCGCTAAAAATTTTCAAGCCGAGAAAAGGAGGCTTGGAAGTCATGAGGGGAAGATAGAAAATTTTATCTTTTACCAAGTATGAATAACTTTTTGTTTGTCTCAAAAAATATCTCGGAAAAATTCTTCTTGGCGCAGAATGAGCGTTTGTGCATTTTGTCTTTCAATTCCCGGAGCGATATAAGCGTTGAGCTTTGCGGGGAAGGGGCGGTTTTTGAGTTTAGAAGCCTTTCGGTTTTTGGCAAGGAAGAGAGAACGGAGCAAAAAATTCATGTTTTGCACAAGGCTCAAAACACAAGGAGTTTTTTATTTGCCCGGCATATTCTAAGCGATAATTCACGGGCGGTTTTTAACGGAGTTGTGGAGGCGGGCAGGCATTGCTTAAATATAAGCTCAAGGCAGTTGGTGAACAGCATATTGCTTTCGCCGGGCGCAAAAGCCATCTCAAAACCCGAATTAAAAATTTACTGCGATGAGGTTGAATGCTCGCACGGCAGCACTTGCGGCGGCTTGGACGAGGATTCGCTGTTTTATTTGCAATCCCGCGGCATGGATTTGGAAGGGGCGAAAAAAATCTTGCTCCACGCCTTTGCGGCGGAAGTCGCAAAAGAGCACCCCGATGAAGGGCAGAGAAAAAACTACCTAACGAACAGCATATCCATATAACTCGGCAAGGGCCAGTATTCCTTTGCAACCTCGCCCTCAAGAGCATCCGCAACGGCACGTACAGCGTTCATATCGGCGAGGATTGTTTGGGAATAGAATTTGAGATGTTCCTCTATGCTGTCTGTGCTGCTCCCATGGACTTTGCCAAAATCGTTCTCCAGCTTTGCAACTTCGCTTTGCAATTCTTTTATTTTTTCCGAAACAAAGTTGATATTTGAACGGTCTAGCGAGAACTTGTCAAGAGCTTCAAAATATTTGACCTGTTCAGCCAAGTAAGCGATAACAGACGGCAATATTTGGGTTTTTGCAATTTCCAAAACAAGCCTTGCCTCTACATCTATGGTTTTAATGTAGAGTTCCGCAGAAATCTCATAGCGGGCGGCAAGCTCAACAGGCGTAATCGTCTTTTGTCTTTCAAAAAGGGAGATAATTTCCTTTTCTTTTAAAACGGGCAAAGCCTCTGCGCAGGATTTTAAATTGCGCAACCCTCTGCGCTCCGCTTCTTCCAGCCATTCCTCCGAATAGCCGTTCCCGTTGAAAATCACCGCACCGTGTTTATCCACAATTTCCTTCAAAACATCGGTGCAAGCGTCTTCAAGTTTTTTCCCTGAACTTATATACGCTTCCAGTTTGTCTGCAATCCAATCCAGAGAATCCGCCACTATGGTGTTTATGGCCACAAGAGAGTCGCTAATGGACTGGCTGGCACCAACGGCACGGAACTCAAAGCGGTTCCCTGTGAAAGCGAATGGAGAAGTGCGGTTGCGATCGCCGGGGTCTTTTGGCAACGGCGGCAAAGTGTCAACGCCTATGTTTATAACGCTTTGCTTTTCGCTGTCCTTTAAAGCTCCGGTTTTAATCCGCTCAAACACATCTGTTAATTGAGCGCCTAAGAAAATGCTCATAACCGCAGGGGGAGCCTCGTTTGCTCCAAGGCGGTGGTCGTTGCCTGCGCTTGCGACCTCGGCTCTAAGCAGGGCGCCGTATTTATGAACCCCGCGGATAACCGCTCCGCAGAACAAAAGGAACTGCATATTTGCTTGCGGAGTGCCGCCGGGGTCAAGCAGGTTGCCAAGAATTGAGCTTCTTATAGACCAGTTTACGTGCTTGCCGCTTCCGTTAACTCCCTTAAAAGGCTTTTCGTGCAAAAGGCACATAAACCTGTGTTTTTTTGCAACGGATTTCAAAACGGTCATAATGAGCTGCTGGTGGTCGCTTGCGGTATTTGAATTTTCATACAAAGGGGCTATTTCAAACTGGCCGGGAGCAACCTCGTTGTGGTGGGTTTTCGCAGGAATTCCCAGGCTGTATAATTTTTCTTCAACATCGTGCATGAATATCTGAACTCTTTCGGGTATGGCTCCAAAGTAATGGTCTGCGAACTCCTGCCCTTTTGCGCTGGGCCTGCCAAAGAGGGTTCTGCCGGCGAGTAGCAAGTCCGGGCGGGCGGCGGCAAAGGCACTGTCAACAAGAAAATATTCCTGTTCGGGGCCTGCGCTTGTGTTTATGTTTGCCGTTTCCGAGTGCCCTAAAAGTTTTAAAACACGGCTCGCGCTGCGGTTTATAGCCACATTTGAACGGAGCAGGGGTGTTTTTTTATCCAGAGCCTCGCCTGTCCAGGATATGAATGCGGTTGGTATGCAAAGGGTTTTGCCGTTTGCGGTTTCCATTAAGTAAGCCGGGCTTGTCACATCCCATGCGGTGTAGCCTCGCGCCTCAAAGGTTGAGCGAATGCCGCCGTTGGGGAACGAGCTTGCATCCGGTTCGCCCTGAATCAGTTGCTTGCTTGAAAATTCGGTTATTATTTCGCCTTCGCGGTTAATGGATATAAAGCCATCGTGCTTTTCGGCGGTTGCTCCGGTTAGCGGGTGGAACACGTGCGAGTAATACTTTGCCCCTTGGCTTATAGCCCAGTTGCGCATGGCGGTGGCAATTTCATCTGCCACGCCTTTTTCCAAAGGCACTCCGGCTTCAAGCGTATTTTCCAAGTATTTGAAAATATGCTTGGGCAGCACGTTCTTCATTTTTGCCAAGTCAAAAACATCTACGGCCCAAATCTCATAAAGGGATTTGCCCGGTGAGACCTCAACCGGCATCCGCTCGGCAATCTGCTTCAACACGTCTCTTCTTTTTATTATGTTCATCTCTTCCTCTGTAGCTTTAATCTATTAATTTTTAATATAGTAAATATTTATAGACATTTTTCTATAGTAACCGCTGATTAACTGGTTTGGGGAATTGGGAGTAGGGAATAGGAAAACGCTTAAATGCCACTCCCTTAGCAAATAAATCAGCGTTTTCTATATTTATCGCCAGAAAAGGTTTATTTTCCAAAAAGAGAGGCAAAACAGTGGCAACAGAGATAAAAGAAGCTATGAGTACTTTAAGGCTTGGTAACCGGGTGGAAAATCGCCCCTCGCTGGAGCCTCGCACGGAGGCTCTACCGCATTTTGCGTTGGGGAGGCCAAAATGGATACTGCAATCTCAACAAACTGCATCCTATTTACCTACCTACCCCCCCCCCCCCCCCCCCCCCCCCCCCCCCCCCCCCCCCCCCCCACCCCACAAACCAACCTTATCCCCATCCAGACACAAAACCCCCCACACACAACGCACAAAGAACACCCCCCCCCTTCT
>JAISSJ010000149.1 GCA_031273195.1 Candidatus Fibrimonas sp. | reverse complement strand
CAGATACGGCCTCTTTTTTCTTTCTTTTTTCCGTTTGGGCGTGAAGTGGCTGTTTACATATAAACACCCCCCCCCCCCCCCCCCCCCCTATTGTATATATAAATATATACGTTATAAACAAGAGAGTGCTTGGCCATGAATAAGCTCTTTCTAATCGTTTGCCTCCTGCCATTCTGCGCAATTCCCGGCCACGCCCAGTGCGGCCCCGATGAATTCAGCGGCGTTGGCACGGGGGCAAACGAAGAAGAAGCGCTTAACACGGCGTATTCGCTGCTTGCCCGCCAAATACACTCCTCCGTAAAGGTGTCCGAAAAATACACCCAGAGCCAGAAGGTCTCTGGAGGCAAGGAGAATTTGAATTCGGGCTATGCCTCCAAAACGGAGGTTGAGTCCTCATTGATCAACGCTCACGATGCCCGTGTGCTGCGCATTGAGCGCAGCAAAGGCAAAACAAGCGTAACAGTCTGCATGAGCCGCTCCGCTGCCGCCAAAGGCTTTGCCGAGAAGCAACGCCTAGTGGCAGATTCCCTTGAAATAGCGGCCAACTTTGCGCTTGGGGCAGAACACCCCAAAAGCAAAAACGAGGCATGGCAAAGAACCCAGGCCCTGTGGAACGAGTTTGCGAGGCTTCAAGGAATGATTGAAGGCTTGGGGGCGGCAAAGGCGGATTTTTATGATGCCGCAAACAAGGTATATTCGCAAGCGAAAGACGAGCAAATTGCGTATTGCCAAAACTCAAAACAGCACTGGACTCCGGAGAAGGAAAACAATTATTCCGAACTGGCCTTGTCCATGCTTTCTAAGAACCTGAAAATGGAGAAGTCTGCCTGCAAAGGCAAAGGGGTTTCTCTGATATATAAGAATACGGAGCCTGAATGCTCCCAAAAATTCGGTTTGCATAGCTGCTCCTACAAACCGTCTCTGTCCGTCGCTTCTTGCGAAGGCGTAGAGTACCGGCTTTTGGAGGGTTCCGCCGAAGGTGCCCACCAGAAACAGGATTTTGCTTTGGAAAAACTGCAGAACAATTTGAAAACAGCACAGTTCTGGCAAAAGTGGGAGCAGGAAATAAAAGAATGGAGCCCCCAATGCAAATAAAGCGACTGATCTTTGTTTTGGCTTTGTTGCCCCTGCTTTCCTTTGCTGGCAAGTCCGAGCGTCTGGCCTTGCCAAAAGAGTTGCAAGGCAGCATAATCCCGAATTTTTTCGTGCTTGCCATAGATAACAATAACGAATTGTACAGGGACGACATCAAGGAAACGGCCAAAAAATCAGGCGCAAAACGTGTTGTCCTCTCGTTTTTCGCCACCTGGTGCGTTTCTTGCAGGGAAGAATTTGCGATTTTGAAGAAAAACGCAGACGAGCTTGAAAAAAGAGGAGTGCAGGTTTATCTTATAAATGTAGGTGAAAGCGTTCACGCTTACGGAGCCAAGGCAAGAGAGATGGCAGAAAAATACGCCGGAAATACTTTTCCATGCTATTTTGACCCCAATGCGGTTTTACACGCATCGTTTGGCTTGGCGGGGCAGGGCGAGGATTTGACTTTGCCGCTCACGCTTGTTCTGGATTCGAATTTACGTGCTTTGAATATTTTGGTAGGGAAGATGGGAGATGATTTCCCGCAAGTTTTATGGGAGGAGCCTTGAAAAAACTCTTTTGCCTTTTGGCATTTGCTTTTAGTGCCGCCTTTGCGACCCAGACCGTTGCTGTTTTGCCCTCTGACGGCGTTTTAAGCAATGACGAGAACGAACTTTTAACGGACAAGATGCGCGAGGCTGCGCTTAAGGTTTTGCCTGTGAGCAAGTTCACCCTGCTAAAGCAGGATGTGGTAGTCAAGCGTTTGGGTGGCATGGAAACTTACATTAAGGAATGCAGCGAGACCTCGTGCATTGTGAGCCTGGGCAAAAAGGCGCAGGTTGATTATGTTGCGCAATGCCGGGTAGGGAATCTGGGAAGCAAGCTCAGGATAACCGTTGAGCTGTATGAAGTTAGCACGGGCGGGCTTTTGGGAATGTTCAGCGACGTGTCGGAAGATTTCGACAAGCTGCCTTCCTTGATGGACAAACACGTTCCCGATGTGTTCATGAACATAACCGCCCCAAGGCAGGAAGCCTCTGCGGCTCCGGTTACTCCGGTTGCCGATACAACCGCTCCTCCTTCTGCGGAAAAAAAGGATTCTACAGGCTTGGAAAGCGCAACCGCTTTGGAAAAAGCCATTGAAGCCGAGCTTGGTTCCAAGGCACCGGAAAAGATTGACCCGCAGGTGAAAACGGAAGAAAGCCGCATTCTTTCTTTAAGCAAATCGTTCTGGGTTGCTCTTGCGCTGGACATAGCGGGTGCTGTGCTTATCACTTATGGTTATCTAAAGGATAAGGAAGTGGTTGACATGCATGATGAATACCGTTCTTTGGGGGAGCAATCCCAAAATTCGGATTTTGGCGATGCCTGGCAAAAAATTGATGATGCTCAAACTATGAGAAATACTTCTTATATAGTAGGGGGTACTTTTTTAGCGGCTGGTGTAGGAGTACATATATGGTTTTAGAAAAAATCCCCCTGTTCGTAGCATTGTGCCTTGCGCTTTTGCTCTTTTGCTGCACGCAAGTGGAGCGCGATAACCCCTATGACCCGGATGGGGTTAATTACAATTTCGGTGATGGCGAGCCGAGTTCGGATTCTGACGGCGATGGCGACGAGCCAAGCAGTTCGTCTGAGCCGGGTTCATTGGCTCCGAGTTCCAGTTCGCTGGCTCCGAGTTCCAGTTCATTGGCTCCGAGTTCCAGTTCGTTGGCTCCGAGTTCCAGTTCGCTGGCCCGGAGTTCCAGTTCGTTGGCCCGGAGTTCCAGCTCATCTGTTCGCAGTTCCAGTTCGTTGGTTTTGATTAGTTCTTCTAGTGTTGCGCCTAGCAGTAGCAGTTCTTTAGTTCCGAGTTCTAGTTCGGTGGCAACTACCGGGATATTTTTAGATGAGCGAGACTTGCGAAGATACAGATGGGTAAAAATAGGTACTCAAATCTGGTTTGCGGAGAATTTGAATTTCGCTCCTAGTTCCGGTACATTTATTTCTTGTGATACATACAATTGCACCACTTACGGTCGTTTGTACAATTGGGAAACGGCAATGACTGTTTGCCCTTCTGGTTGGCATTTGCCGAGCCAAGCGGAGTGGAATACGCTTTCAAGCTATGTCCAGAGTACTAGCGGTTGCAGCAGTTGTGACGCAATGTTATTGAAGAATACGAACGGTTGGAGCAATGGTAACGGTACAGACCAGTATGGATTTTCGGCCCTGCCGGGCGGCATCGGCTTTTCGGATGGTTTCCGTGGTGTCAGCGAGGACGGCAAATGGTGGAGTGCCGATGAGTACGATAGCGACCACGCCTACAACTGGAACATGTACTACTACCGCGACTACGCAGGCTGGACCGACAACCTCAAGTCTTTCTGGTTCTCCGTTCGTTGTCTGCAGGACTAAGTCTTAGCGCTGGGGCGTAGTTTGGGCGTTTTTTTCCAGCCCCTTAGCCTTCATATTACGGGACATTGCTAATGATAATCCACCAATTCAACATTTTCTGCACAATTATTTATCCATTCAAAACATACCCTATATTTATCGTTTACACGAATGCTAAACTGCCCTAACCTGTCGCCACCCAAAGCTTCCAAATGATTTGATTGGGGAACTTTTAAGTCGTCTATGTTAGCCGCATTAGTAAGCATTTCCAATCTATATAATGCTCTAGGTTGAATATCAGCAGGAAACTTTTTGGAAAATTCGCCGGAAAATATTTTCTTTGTTTCCTTATCTCTAAACGAATTTATCATAACACTGCAATTTTATCCAACTTGTTAAGAGGAATTATCTCTGCCAATTTTTTTCGCAGTTGCCTTTTGGCTATCCTTGCATTATAGCTTTCCTGCCAACGGACAAAAAAACCTTCGGACATTCCAAAATACTTGGTTAATAACAAATCCAAATCCGCAGTCATTTGCTCACCGCCTTCTACGACTGCAAGTAATTTCCAAAGAGGAACGGATATGGCATTTGCCACCTGCTCAATCGTCAAACTATTAGGCTCTATAAATTCCTCTTTTAGAACGTTTCCAACCGTTTCTAGTTCAATATAATTCTTCATAAAACCTCGCCATTATGAGCTAATATACAAAACCTTGCGAGAAATTTTTACTTCTGCTATGTCAAGTGGCTAGGGCTATAAGTGTTTGCCCGGAAGGCTGGCATTTTTCGTTCAAAAACTAAATTCCGCTACCTCCATCTTTCCATCACCTCTTTTATTTACATTAGACATCTGCAAAGATACAACCTTGCGCTGCTCGGTTTTGTCGGAGTATTTTGTGAAAACTTCTGCCATAATGGTGTATGGCCCGGTTGAGGTAAATTCCCGACGGCTGTAATAACTCACATAAACCCGGTATTTTCCCGGTATCGCATTTTTTAAAATGAACTGTTCAGGCCCGTAACCGCTCGGAACAGTGCTTATGCGCCCGCCTATGCGCGTTTCACGGTGACCGTAATAACATTCCTCGTTGTTCGGGTCTTTCACGTGCAGGTCAATGTCGGTGTTGTCCATATTCCAGTTTATAACCACGCGAATATCAACAGGAATGTTTATGAGCAGACCCTTTTCAATTTTTGAAGTATTCAAACTTGGGTTTTTAGCAATTAAACGATTCATTTCCATTACTATAACTTCTTCTATTCCTCGGCTGCGATTGAGTATATTTCTGGAATATGGTTTTCTGAGCAGGGAATAGAGCGTGTCTAATGCAGCCTGTTCCTCCCCGTTATCGGCAAGGGCCAAGGCGTAGTCGCGGTGACTTTGCGGTTCCATGGGCCGCCACTCAACCACCTTTTGGCAAACAAATTTTTTTTGCTTATACTCGCCGTATTCTTTAAACTTATAGCCCAGCAAACGATAAAGCGAAGCGTTTTCAAGTTCCAAATCGGCAATGGACGTTAATATGCGAAGCGCGGTTTCCCTGTCGCCAAGCGAATAGAACCAGTTTGACATATCAAAATAAAAAGTCGGTGAATTGGCATAATCGGTTCTTAATTTTAAATATGTTTGATAATCATCTGCGGTTTTTCCCGTCAGTTTGCCCAGATAATCATTTTTAGCGTAACTGCCTTTTGCAGGATTTATATACGGAACACTTGCTTTTTCACCCGGCACAGGGTATTTAGATTTTTGAGGAGTATAATTGATATTCCACCACCTTTTTAAATTTGTGGCTGCCGCCGCTGCCCCAATGAGCGTAACTCCTTCTCTTGATTGCGGGATTACTTCCCTTGGTTTCGGAACCTCTCTTGCAGAACTGCCGGCAACGTCCGCTGGAGGATAGTCGGAGAAGTTAAATGGAACTGTTGGCGTGGTGTTACCGCTCTTAATCGCTTTCCATTTCCAAGCAGCCACCATATTTTTAACAGCGTTATCAAAGTCGGAATAATCCGTTGTGCTGGACACTATTGCAATATCAATTACGTCGCCGCTCGGAACAATGGTAAATTTGAGCGTAACCTTGCCGCCAAATTTCGGCCTTAACTTCAAATACTTATTATAGATGTTTCGCAAGCCGGGCATACGGGCATTAACAACAGCCATAACTTCCGCTTTGGAACGGGAATTGTCACCGGAACCCATATCTATATCCCTTGCGCTTGGAGCCTTTAGCGAACCCTTGGCTTTTGTGCCTATGCCACCTGCGCTGCCACCCATCAAACCGCCGAGCATATCGCCAATGCCGCCGGAACCGCCTTCTGCGTAGCCTTCGTTAAAGCCACCGGAGGCAGAACCGCGGCGACCGCTAGATTCTCTTGTGCTGGTGCTTGCTTCTGCGTCTGGGGCTCCTCCCAGCAATTTGAACCGCTGTTCACTTCCTTTCATTCTGCGTTTGTATTCTGCTCGCAATACCGGTTCGGTAGCCGGCGGCTCAATGCCATAGAGAACGTAGTCACCAATAGCTTCAAGCACAATGAGCGAAATGTTTCGTGTGACAATGCCGAATTGCTGCCCAAGCTCCATAAGCTCGGAGCGGTTTTTTTCGTAGTTCAAATCAAGTTCCGCAATCTTCTTTTGTGCCCAAATTTTATATGTATTTCCCTGATTTGTCGCATTGTTTGCATTCAGTTGCACTTTTATCCGCTTCTCAACCCTATCGCCAAAACCGAAAAGCAAAGTCAATTCCGCATTGTTTATCTTGGAAATTCCCGCCACCGAAAAATTGCCATGGACAGGCGTGGCAATGCTCGGATATACCTCGTGCACGGCATTTCCGTGTTCCGCTCCCAAAAACAGCAGCGTTTCGTTCAGCAGTTCGTCTCTCAATTTTTCGGAAGACAAGGCATTGGCATTCACAAACTTGCCTTTTGTTTTGCTTGCGAGCAATTTCATTGTGCTGTAATCGGTTCTTGCAGAAGAAACAATGCAATGTATAGGGCGGTTTGCCTTGGTGTTTTTCAAAAAATCCGCATCGCTTAAGGTTGAAATACCATCGGAGAAAAACAATATCTCGTTCCCTGCGATATTATTCAAATCTATTTTTGAAAAATCCGTGCCGCCGTCAAAAATTGCTGCTTCCAAGGCGTTTTTTAATCCGTTCCAATTTCCGTCAACAACTTTATATTCACCTTTTTTTGTGTTCTTATTATTCAAAAAATAGAGATGGACATTGGCATTTTTCTTTTCGGCAAAAATAATACCCAGCATCTCTATTTCACGCTGCAAATTGCGTTGCGAACCGCTTAGCGAAACGTCCCAGATTATTGCCAAATCGTTGTCCCATTGTTTTTTGCGCATTTGCACTCTCGGCACAACCGACGCAAGAAAATAATGGCTTCCCTGCGCCGGCTGCCTCATCACTTGCGGAATGTCGGCTGGGGCGGGCAGTGCAAAAATCAATGCACGGGAAGGGCGGTAATTTTCTCTGGTGAGCCAGGCAACATGGTTTTCGCCTGATATGTCAAAACTGAGTTCATTGTCGGATTTGGGAACAAGCGGTTTTTGGCTACTTTTCAAAACTGTTGCCTTTACCGCAAATTTTTCTAGCGGTTCGGAATAAACCATCGGCAAGCGGTAATACAGCAATCCTCTTTCCAGCGTCAATTCCTCTTCGTAGCCGATTGAAACCGTGCGTTTTCCATTGGCGGGAATGGGATAGATGCGAGTGCGTAAATTGTTGCCCTCCACTCTCTCAAGTAAACCCGGATCCACCACCCGCCGCCGTTGTTCTATTTCCTCAAAAACCTGTGTTCCGCTTGCTTTGCCCACCGGAACGGCATCACGCATACGGCCGTTAACATCCAGCGCATAATGAGTTGCGCTGCGCCCGTCCGGCAATGGAAAAGTCAATTCGCCCTCTAAAATACGGTTTGTTCTGTTTTTGAAAACCATTGTGTAGCGTGTGGAAGCTATGTTTCCCGTCACCTCCACTTGAACATCAAGCGATTGCAGATAAACATCGGAATTTTCCTTCCCGTCTATTTTTAGAACAGGCAGTTGCGCTTGCGGCAAAATTGAGTCCGAAGCAACGGTGTCTTGCGGCATATCCGGCAAAACCGCATCCGAAACGGCAACATCCCTCTGTGAAACTTGATTTATAACATTATTTGCCACTATTGACAAAGCTAATACAACAAACAGAAATACTGTTGCAATTATTAAACGTGATTTTAATGATTTCATAAAATGACCTCTCCTTCGCTAAAAATAGAATTCTGCCACTTCCACTTTGTTATCGCCTCTTCTCTTTGCATTGGACATTTGCAGAGATACAACCTGGCGTTGCTCGGTTTTGTCGGCATATTTTATGAATATCTCCGCCATTATGGTGGCGGGTCCGGCGGAGGTAAATTGGCTGTCCCCGAAATAATTCACATAAACCTGATATTTCCCTTTTATCGCTTTTTTCAGAAGGAATTGTTCAGGCCCGTAGGTCCTTGTGATATCAGTGCTTATACGCCCGCCTATGCTCGTTTCACGGTGCCTGTAAGAACATTCTTCGTTGTTCGGGTCTGTAATATGCAGGTCAATATCGGTGTTGTCCATATTCCAGTTTATAACCACACGAATATCAACAGGAATTTTTATGAGCAGAGCCTTGTCAATTTTTGAAGTGTTTAGACGTGGATTTTTAGCAATTAAATGATTTATTTCCATGACTACAACCTCCTCTATTCCACGGCTGCGGCTGAAGATATTATCCGAATAGGGCTTTGTGAGCAGGGAATAGAGCGAGTCAAGCGCCGCTTGCGTTTCTCCGTTGTCGGCAAGGGCCAAGGCATAGTCACGGTAGCTCTGCGGCTCCATAGGCCGCCACTGAACCACTTTTTGGCAAACAAACTTTTCCAGCACGTACTCGCCGTATTCTTTAAACCGGTAGCCCAGCAAACGATAAAGCGAAGCGTTTTCAAGTTCCAAATCGGCAATGGACGTGAGTATGCGAAGCGCAGTTTCCTTGTCGCCAAGCGTATAAAACCAGTTTGCCATGTCAAAATAAAAAGTTGGCAAATTGGCATAATCATCTCTTAATTTTAAATATATTTGATAATCAACTGTGGTTTTTTCTGTAAGTTTGCTCAAATAATCATTGCCTTTGGCTAAACCGACTCTTGCCGCATTTACATCCGGGACACTTGCACTTTCGTCCGGCACAGGATATTTGGATTTTTGAGGTGTAAAATCGGTATTCCACCATCTTTTTAAATTTTCGGCTGATACCACTGCCGCACTGAGCGTATTGGGTTTCGGACGTTCTCTTGAAGAACTGCTCAATTCTCTTGAAGAGCTGCTTGATATACTGCGTTCTGAACGTTCTCCCGAAGAACTACTCGCTGGAGAATTGTCGCCGAAGTCGCTGAAGTTAAATGGAATTGTAGGTGTTACGTTACCGCTTTTTATAGCTTTCCATCTCCAAGTTGCTACCATGTTCTTAATGGCTTCATCAAATTCGCCATATTTTGTTGTACTGGATATTATGGAAATGTCAATAATATCACCGCTAGGAGCAATGGTAAACTTGAGCGTAACCTTGCCTTCAAAGCCCGGTTTCAACTTCAAATACTTATTGTAGATGTTCCTCAAGCCGGGCATACGTGCATTGACAACAGACATAATTTCCGCTTTGGAACGGGAACCATCACCGGAACCCATATCAATATCTCTTGCGCTTGGGGCTTTAAGAACACCTTTCGCTTTTGTGCCACCGCCTGCACTGCCACCCATCAAACCGCCGAGCAGATCGCCAATGCCGCCGGAACCGCCTTCTGCGTAGCCATCGTTAAAGCCACCACGACGGCCTCCAAGTTCTTTTTTTTCGCTGAGTTGCAAACCTGCAACATGTTTCAAAACTCTGTCTATATCTTCGGCAAAATTTGGGCTTCTTGTTGCACCTTGGGCACTCGGCAATTTGAACTGCTGCCCTTCACGTCCTTTTGTTCTGCGTTGATATTCCGCTCGCAGTTCAGGTTCGGTAGCAGGCGGCTCAATACCATAGAGAACGTAGTCTGAAAGGGTTTCAAGCACAATGAGCGAAGTGTTTCGGGTAACGATGCCAAACTGCTGACCTAGCTCCATAAGTTCGGAGCGGTTCTTTTCGTAATTCAAATCAAGTTCGGCTATTTTCTTCTGCGCCCAGATTTTATATGTATTTCCCTGGCTTGCCGCATTTTTTGCTTCCAATTTTACCTTTATCCGCTTTTCAACCTTATTGCCAAAACCGAAAAGCAAAGTCAATTCAGCATCGTTTATGTCGGAAATACCTGCCACCGAAAAATTGCCATGCACAGGCGTGGCAATGCTCGGATATACCTCACGCACGGATTTTCCGTGTTCCGCTCCCAAAAACAGCAGAGTCTCGTTCAGCAATTCATCTTTTAGTTTCTCGGAGGATAAAGCATTTACATTCAAAAATTTGCCTTTTGTTTTGCCGGCAATCAATCTCATTGCGCTATAGTCGGCTTTTGCAGAAGAAACAACGCAATGTATGGGACGATTCACCTTGGTATCTTTTAAGAAATCTGCATCGCTCAAAGTGGAAATGCCATCGGAGAAGAACAATATTTCATTTCCTGAAATATTCTTTAAATCTATTTTTGAAAAATCCGTGCCGCCGTCAAAAATCGCCGTTTCCAAAATACTTTTCAATTTGTCCCATTTTCCGCTGGCTGCTTTTTTAAAACTGTTATTCAAAAAATAGAGATGAACATTGGCATTTTTCTTTTCGGCAAAAATAATATCCAGCATTTCAATTTCTCGCTGCAAATTGCGTTGCGAGCCGCTCAACGAGACATCCCAGATTATTGCCAAATCGCTATCCCATTGCTTTTTGCGTATTCCCATTTTAGGCACTACCGATGCGAGAAAGTAGTGGCTTCCCTGCGCCGACTGCATCATGACTTGCGGAATATCGGCTGGGGCGGGCAAGGCAAAAATCAAGGCACGGTCAGGGCGGTAATTTTCACGGGCAAGCGAGGCGACATAGTTTTCGCCTGTTATGTCAAAGTTGATTTCATTTTCGGATTTTGGCACAAGCGGTTTTTGGCTGCTTTTCAAAACCGTTGCCTTTATGGCAAATTTTTCCAGCGAATCTGGATAAGCCATCGGCAAGCGGTAATACAGCAAGCCTCTTTCCAACGTTAATTCCTCCTCGTAGCCTATTGAAATTGTGCGTGTTCCACCTGCGGGAATGGGGTAAATGCGAGTGCGTAAATTGTTGCCTTCAACTCTTTCAAGCAAACCCGGGTCAACACGCCGTTGTTGTATCTCCTCAAAAACCTGCGTTCCCTTTGCTTTTTCCACCGGCACGGCCTCACGCATTTTGCCGTTGATATCCAATGCATAATGGGTTGCGCTGCGTCCATCGGGCAGTGGAAAGGTCAGTTC
>JAISSJ010000103.1 GCA_031273195.1 Candidatus Fibrimonas sp. | reverse complement strand
TGGATTCCATAACCCGCTTTGCAAGGGCCAATAACGTTGTGATTCCGCACTCCGGAAAAATACTCTCCGGCGGCGTGGACGCAATGGCAATGCAAAGGCCCAAACGCTTTTTCGGAGCGGCGCGCAAAATTGAATTTGGAGGCTCGCTAACCATTATAGGCACAGCCCTGATAGAAACAGGAAGCCGCATGGATGAGGTTATTTTTGAAGAGTTCAAAGGCACGGGCAACATGGAACTGGTGCTGGACCGCCGCATTGCGGAAAAGCGCATTTGGCCGGCAATAGACATATTCAAATCCGGTACCCGCAAAGAGGAGCTTTTGATTTCCGAAACGGAGCTTCGCCATGTTTGGATTCTGCGCAGGTTCCTGCAAGACCACACTCCGGTTGAGATTATGGAGCAGATTCAGGAGCAAATGAAAAACCATAAAACCAACGAGAGTTTTTTAGCCGCTATGAAAGGCTAAGGGAAAATTATGCAAGATGCAAAAAAAATATTTTTCATAGGCACCGGCAATATGGGCGGCGCAATTTTGTGCGCCTTAACGGAAGGCGGTTACCCGGCCCGATCAATATTTTTTCAAGAGCCAGACGAAGAGCAGGCAACTAAAATTGCAAATTACAGCAAAGCAAAAAGAGTATTATCCTTCCAAGAGGGCTTTTCCGAAGCGGATGTGGTGTTTTTATGCTTGAAACCGCAAATATTCTTAAAATTTTCCGCCATGCTGCGCGCTGGGCTAACAAACTCCGAGAAAGATCCCGTTATAGTTTCCATTATGGCCGGGGTTACCGTAGAAGCTTTGCAAACAGCGTTCACCCCAAGCAAAGACAAGCTGAATATAGTGCGTACCATGCCAAATATTGCCGTCACTGCAAAAAGAGGGGCAGTAGCCATAGCCACGGACGGCATTGAAAACGATATTCTGCAAACGGTTGAATTTATGTTCTCTCAATGCGCAGTCACCTATAGGGTTTTGGAAAACCAAATGGATGCCGTAACGGGGCTTTCGGGTAGCGGGCCGGCTTTTGTTTTTCAATTTATAGAAGCCCTTGCCATGGGTGGCGTTAAAATGGGCTTATCCAAAGATTTGGCTATGAAAATCGCATTATCCACCGTATTCGGGGCCGCTGAAATGCTGGAAGAGTCAAAATTGAGCCCCAGCGAACTGACGGCAAATGTTTGCAGCCCGGCAGGAACCACAATAGCCGGAATACATGAACTTGAAAATAGAGCATTCAGAGGCGCAGTTATGGCTGCGGTAGAGGCTTCTGCTAAACGCTCCGCAGAACTTGGAAATAGTTGAGAATTTGGAATGAATCAGCATTTACTATATTTACCATGATGCGCATTAATATTTTATTGGAGTTAAAATGCAAATTAGAACTGATTCCCTCAATTCTCAACTAATAATTATATTAGCTCTTTTTATATCAACAACCCTCTATGCCCAAGAGTCGGATCCTGGACATCTTGCCATGTGTTCCGGAGTTAAGCAATGCTTGAATTACGATTTTCCGCAATGCAGCGCAGAAGAAAAAAAACCGAATCCCGATATCAAGTACAATACCGAATTTTGCGCTCCTTATATAGAGCTAAGGCAACGAGGTTTGAAAACAGATGACCCCAGATCCCGTGATTTATTTCGCTATATGGGAAGAAAATACAGGGTTACCTACAAACTCAACGGAAAACTCCCGATTTCAAAAGAAATCATGATATATCTTTTTGACAATATGGAATTTACGGCGCAATTGGTAAACGCTTACAGAAAAACCAAATACACCATAACCTACGATAGCCCAGACAGAAAATACTTTAGCGGTGATAACGGCGACAACCTGTTCGGGAATTTTATGTGGTTATTAAATGACAGTGCCGGCAGAGACACCGGAATGCATCATGTATTTTTCGGTAGGGGCAGAACAAAAATTCTGAGATGGAATCTTTACGGAACAGCAACCGCTATTTTAGATATGAAAGAATCAGACAAAAAATCCGTAATTTATGAATTTCGTGCCATAGTTTCGCCGAGCGGGCCTATACTGAACTCCATTATGAACCTCAGCCTTTTCAACAGCGTGGTTAAGGGAAAAATAAAAGAGATAATAGACAACATTGAAAAGGCTGCAAATGAATTCTCCAAAGGCAACCGCAAGCCCATTTCAAATCATGCTCCGTTTAAGGAAGAAAAATGGAAAAAGAATTTGCTGGAATTTGAGGAAGTTACAAAGCCTCACTGAAATACTTTATAATCCTTATGCGTTGGAGCTATTTTTTGCTCTGCAAAGTCTTTTGCTTCTTCTGCGTTTGCAAAAAAGCCCGTGCGAACGGTAAAGAGTTTTCTGTCCGGCAGTTCCGTTATGTAAAGCTGAACTCCCTTGTCTTTAAAATTCGCAACCAGCCTTTCCGCATTTTCTTTGGAGCCAAAGGCGCCTAACTGCACATACCATTTTGAGGTGTGAGGAGCGGGGAGCGGGGAACTGGATTCAGGTTGAGGTTGAGGCTGGGGTTGGTCGGCTGCCAGCGGCGTGATTTTTTTTCGCGGAAGGGAAATCAAAGTTGTATCGGCAGGTTTTACTTTGTCGCAGCTTTCGGTTGTTAAGCCGTTTTCTGGAAATGCGGAAATTATATCATGGCAAAGAACAAAAAGTTCGGAAAAATAATCCGTGCTTGCGCTTGTCTGCGCCGCATTCCAGGAACGAACTGCACGTACCGGCTGGTTCAGCATAAGTTGCAGTTTTGCATCTTCTGCGCTCAGCTCGGCAAACAAGGAATCGTCCGGCTCGGTTTGGCTTATCATCAAAAGCAGCTTTGGCTCTGCGGTGCGGGCCAAGTCCATTTTATTGCTCTCCACCAAGGCTTTTATCTCGTTGAATTGGCAAATTTTCCTCTCTTTGCCCGCAAGCTGCGGGCAAACATTTGCGTAGATTTTGGCAGCCGCTTCAAAATTCTTTTGGCTGTATAATTTTTGGGCTTGGGAATACAAACTGTCTGCGGCTAAAGCTGCAAAGGCTAGCAGACAAATTATGCTTAAAGTAATTTTGCTTTTTTTCATTTTAAAAATTCCCGGTTTGCAAATCCAAAAGCACCTTTCCAAGTAAATAACTGTACTTTGCCTGATTATGCCTTATTTGTGAATTGTTGAAAATTGTTTGCTGCTGTATCAGCGAAGAGATATCCATCATTCCAAGCTCGTGCTGCTGAACGGATTTATCCAAGGCGAGTTTTTGGGCTTCCATTTGAATGGTGGAAACCTCCCATTGCAGCCGGTAGGTTTCCACCTGCAAAGCCAATTGCTCAATGGCGTTTTCCAACTGTTTTTGCGTGTTGATGGCCGTGATTTGCGCCCTTTCTTGAGCTACCTGTGCTTGCAAAACCCCGTCTGCGGCGGCCCCCCAGTCTATGATCGGAATGCTAAGGCCAAGGGAAAGGGAATAACCCAAGCCGTTTTTCAACTGCGTTTGATATCTGGGATTGTCAACTTCCCAGTTAAACCCTGTGCTTAACGAGCCGCTAAAGGATATGCTTGGGTAGCGGGCTGCATTTGCAACGCCAATAGCCTCTCCGGCTGCCAAGACCGAAAGGGAATCCATCTTTTTGTCTATGGAATTTTGCTGCGCCAAAGCCAGCAGGGTTGCATAATTTTCCGTAACCTCGGCTTTTGCGGAATCCGGCGGCAAAAGGGTAAAATCGGTATTGAGCGGAATTTCCAAAAGCTGGCGAAGCGCAGTATAATTTTGAACCAAGCTGCTCTGTGCCTGCAGCAAACTCAAACTATCGCTTGCAACCTGAGCAAAAGCCAACGCCAAATCGCTTGCCGTAAAGCTCCCGGAGCTAAAAAGCACGGAATCCTTTGCGAGCAGTCTTTTGGAAAGTTCCAGCGCGGCTTTTGCGGAACTCTCCGATTCCATCAAGGACCAAACCTGCATATAAACCCTGATCACCTGCTCCGACAAACTCCTAGCCACCGCCTCCGAATTCAGTCCCGCAATTTCCTTTTGATATTCGGCGCGGTTCACCGAATGCCCTATTCTCCCCGCCGTATAAACAGGCATTGACGAATTTATGCCCATGCTAAAACCATAGCGGGTTTTGGAATCCTCAAACAGCGGGTTGCCGGAAACACCTTGCGAAGCTCTTCCGCTTAAATCCGGCCACCTCGCATTTTTAGCCTGTTCAAGAGAAGAAGCCGCTGTTTTTTCCGAGAGTTTTGCGGAGGCAATCGTCAAGGAATTCTTTTTGGCTATTTCAACACAATTTTGCAAAGTCAAATTTTGATAGTTTTGGGCAAAGGCTTCAAAAGCCAGCAACAGCATAAATAATGAAATTAATTTTAAATACATAGTCACCTCACGCCTTGCCAATGCTCATAAATTCAAAACCTATCTTCTTTAGCCCTTCGCCGTCAAGAATGTTGCGACCGTCAAAAACCAGGGCAGGTTTGCTCATCAAATCGTAAATTTTTCGCCAGTCCAGTTCAGCGAACTGTTTCCATTCCGTGCAGAGCAAAACCGCATGGGCACCTTTTGCCGCCTCGTAAGGGTCTTCGGCGAATAGAACTCTGTCTAAAACATCGTTTAAGTCACGCTTGGCATCGGGCAGGGCTTTGTAATCGGCTATAACCGGAGTGGCCTGTTCATCCAAAAGCTCCCTCACAACCAGGTGCGCAGGGCTTTCGCGGGTATCGTTGGTGTTCGCTTTGAATGCAAAGCCAAATACGGCGATTTTTTTCCCGGCTATTGTGTTGAACAGGGAGCGCAAAACCCGCTTTACGGAACGGGTTGTTTGCCACTCGTTTATTTTTACAATGCTCTCCCAATAAGCCGCAACCTCCGGCAATCCGTAATGTTCGCACAAATACACCAAATTGAGAATATCTTTTTTAAAGCAGGAACCGCCAAAACCTATGGAGGCCTTCAGGAATTTTGAACCTATGCGGGAATCTTGCCCAATGGCGTAGGCAATTTCGTCTATGTTTGCGCCGGTTTTTTCACAAAGCGCACTCAAACTGTTTATGCTGGAAATGCGTTGAGCCAGAAATGCGTTTGCCGTTAATTTCGAAAGTTCGGAACTCCACAAATTTGTGGTTATAATTCTCTCCCTAGGCACCCAGTTAGCGTAAATTTTCGCAACTTCCTCTACAGCCGCCCGGCGGTTTTCATCGGTATGCCCGCCTATCAAAACCCTGTCGGGGGTTTCCAAATCCGCAACGGCCGTTCCCTCCGCCAAAAATTCCGGGTTGCTCACAACATCAAAACGGATGCCTTTTTGGTTTGAGTTCAAAATTCTTTCCATGCTCTCTGCGGTTCTCACGGGGAGCGTGCTTTTTTCAACAACTATTTTATTGCTATCGCTTGCAACCAAAATGCTCCTTGCGGTTTTTTCGATATACTGCAAATCGGAAGCCTTGCCCGCACCGATTCCAAAGGTTTTCGTAGGCGTATTAACGCTCACAAAAATTATATCCGCCTCTTTTATGCTTGCATCAATAGCCGTGCCGAAAAACAGGTTTTTGCCCTTGTCGTTTTCCACAACCTCCTTCAAGCCGGGTTCATAAACGGGCAGACTGTCGCTGTTCCAAGCTGCTATGCGAGCGGCGTTTATATCAACTATTTTAACTTGATATTGCGGGCATTTTTTGGCTATCATGGCCATAGTAGGGCCACCGACGTATCCG
>JAISSJ010000101.1 GCA_031273195.1 Candidatus Fibrimonas sp. | reverse complement strand
CTCGGAATAACCGTTATTCCGAAGATGTTCAGGAATTCCTTTAGAAACAACTGCGACTCTGGTCGTTCCTTGCTTGCCTTTTCCCATTTCTTGGAAAAAGCGATGGCGAGAGAGAGGAGAGTGTCGGTAGGCATTGTGGGAAATATAGCAATCATTTTGCTGAACATTGGGGATAATTCCCGAAATTTCTACCTTCCCCACATGCCAGACATAATTATAAGAGCCACAGGAACTCACGCTCCACTGAGGTTTGTGCTTGTTTCCATAAAAAACGCCATGAACGAAATAGGCGAAAAGCATGAGGCTAAAAATTTTGCCCTGAAATTCATGGCAGAAACGGCTGCGGCCTCGCTTTTGCTCTCCAGCGGGCTGAAGTTTCCCGGCACCGTAAATTTGCGAATGGATTTAGATGGCGATTTGAGATTGGCACAGGCTGATTCCACTCCGCAAGGGTTGGTGAGGGCCATGATACCCCAAGATGATTTACAGAGAGTTGGCACAGACGAGCCGTTGCTCATCCCGCAAAAATTGACGGTTATCAAACTCAATGAAGAAGCTAAAAGGGTAAAAGAGAGTATAGTAGAAGCTCCTTCCGTGCAAATGGGAGTTAATTTAACGGCTTATTTGCATCAATCGGAACAGACAAAAAGCGCAGCGGGAATTTTGGCAGAAATTTCCGAGGAAAATTATTCCAAACTGAATTTTGCCATAGGTTTTTTGGTAGAGGCGTATCCGGAAGCAGCAACCAAAGAATTGGATATTATGGATGCCGTTGTTCGCAGCTTGCCGAACCTGAGAGATTTTTACAACGGCGGAGAGTACAAAATTCACGATTTGCTGGACGAGTTGCGCGGGCCTTATAATATAGAAGTTATAAAGGAAGAAACTCCTAGGGCCTATTGCCCGTGCAGCCGAGAGCGGGTTATCGCAAGCCTTTCATCTTTGCATGAGTGCGAAAAAAGGGATTTGAGGCAAAAAGATGAGGTTTTGGAAGTTGTGTGCGATTTTTGCAGAGCCAAGTACGAGGTTAGGGGCGAGGAGATTTAATCCTTTTCCTCCCACAGCATATTCAAAAGTGCCAAGCTGTGAACCCTGATTTCCGTGGTTACATAATCAAGGGTTTCGCTCAATTTGCCGTGGAGAAGCATAATGGGTATCGCTATTATCAAACCGGTTTCGGTTGTTATCAAAGCCTCCGAAATACCGCCGGCCAAAATTCTCGCATCGTTTGTGCCGGCTTGGGTTATAACCTGAAACAGCAAAATCATTCCGGTGACCGTTCCCAAAAGCCCAAGCAGGGGAGCAACGGTTCCTAGCGCAGCCAAAAAGCCCATCCGCTTTTCAAGTTTGGACTGTTCGGTGAGCAATACCTCTTGCAGATATTTCTGTGCCTGTTCCTTTTTGTTTGCGGAATTCTCTACGATAGTTCCTAAAATTTTACCCAGGCAGGTTTTTTGTTTTTTGCATAAGGTTCTCGCTTCCGAAATCTGATTGTTTTTTATCAGGGTTTGCAATTTGCCTGTGAATGTTTTTGATATATGCCCGCGCCTCCACAACACAAAAGAGCGTTCCAAAGCTATGAGCAATGCTGCTAAGGCAACCAACGCCAAAGGATACATCACAATGCCGCCCGCCTTAAACCACTCTAAAAACTTTTGCAAATAAGTTTGCTCAACAGCACTGCTCGCTCCTATAACGGATTTTGTCTGCAAAACATCTATGGGAATCCATGCGGAGTCCGCCCCCTGCTGCGCATTAAAAACGGTTTGCCTAATGCTTTCGGAAAGTTCTTTTGAAAGAGCGGAACGCCATTCAAAAACCCTCCCTGTGAGAGAGCCGGTGCGCAAAACAGCCTGAACATCTTCGCTTTGCCCCAAAGCCGCATCTACGAAAAATACCGTACCGAGCCTCAGGCGATGGGAATCCTTTGTTGCTAGCTCTTGGGTTTGGGTCAGCGCAAGCCGTGCTAATTTGTCGCCGAAATAAGTTTCAATGGTCGGCGGATTATTTGCAAAATTCAGCAAGCGTTCTTCCATTTTCGCTGGAAAATCCTGCGGAATTTCCTCTATGCTTTTATCCACGGCTTGCTTCACCAGTAAATAAAAATTATCCAAACCGTTTTTTGTGGCCTCGGCTTTTTCCTTTTGCTCCGTGGACAAATTGCGCAGCACACCCAGTTCCGTTGCCGAGCGGGATATGTTATCGGAGGTCTTTGTGTACAGGCCCTCCAGAATGCGGGTTTCGTTTTGATACTCCGCATTGGCCTGGTTTTGGACATAGCGGTTTTGCCAGCGAACAGCTTCCGCCTTTTCCAACTGGTTCGCCTTTTCCAGTTTTATTCTTTTCAAAGCCTCAATTTCTCGGCTCAAAGAGTCAAGAGTGCGCTGCTGTGCAGCAAGGTCAGCTTGCTCTTTCTCCTTCTTGGCAAAAGAAAAACCTATTGCCAGCAACAAAAAAAGTGTTATTATACGCATGGGGAAAGAGAAATATAGAAAACATTACCCCCCAGCAGGGGCTAATCTCAATTGCGGTATCTTCCTTGCGCTCCATTCAAATGCACCGAACAGCACAGCCGAATAGACCAAATCACCTGCCAGCGTGTTTTTGAAAAACGGTATTCCAGCCGCATAGCAAGCCATTAGCCCGCCCAAGTCCTTTGGGTACATAGTCCCGGAAAACCATACGCCGAAATTTGATACTATAAAGAATATCGCCGAAGCCCCCAATGCCGAAGCTGCCAGCCTGGGTATGCGTACTTTTTTCAGCGTAAACATTCCGAGCAATACGATTAACGCAAAAGCACCGTAAGTGAACAGAGAACCGCTGTAAAACCACACAAAATGGTCAAAGTACTGCCCGTACACAACATTGTTCAATATCAAATCGCTTATCCACATGGATACTATGGGAATTATAAAGGCCCAGTGGCGTTTGCTGTAATAGGCTGCGCCGAATAACGCCATTGCGCCTATAGGTGCAAAGTTGGCGGGGTGCGGGATAAGACGGCTGAGTGCCGCCAACAGAATCATCATAGAAATCACGCCAAAGCGCAAGTCCATTTTTTTAATATTTTGGCTCATGGTTCCACCTTGCTTTGAAAAAGTGGTATTAAATATAGAAAAAATTATTCTCAACCGAAAGGAACCGCCCACAATTTGTCGCCAAACGGAACTGTCTCTTCGCCGGTGTAAAGCACTATGCCTTTTTTAAATCTGTCACCTATCGTGTTGCGGCATAATTCGAGATTTGCAAAATTTTTGGCACTCAGGGAAGAATCCAGTTTAACTTCAATCGCTATCGCTTCGCCGATGTCGTTTTCTATCACAAAGTCGGTTTCTTTACCTTCTCCTCTCACCGGATTAAAATGCGATACATAAAATTTCCCCGGCAAAACTCCTGTTGTTTTCATGATTTCCGAAGCGATGAAATTTTCAAACAAATGCCCCATCAGCGGACGGTCTCTTTCAAAGACCTCTCTAATGTCACGGCGCAGAAGAAAGCACAGAAAATTTGTGTCCGTGAAATATATTTTTTTGCTTTTTACAAAACGCTTGTTCAGTTTATTGGGCTTTGACCACGAGGGTATTTCAAAAGTCATGAATGTTGCATTGCAAAAGGATTTGTATTTTTCAAAGGTGAACTGGTTCATGCCGATGTCTTTCATTATATCTTCGTTTTTTACCAAACTTCCAACTCTGCCGGATAAAGACACAAGAAGCTGGTAAATCAATTCCGGTTTGCGAATATTTGCAAATTCAACCGCATCTCTTTGCAAAATTGTGGAAAGATAGCTATCAAACCAAATACTGCGGTCAATGTCGCTGTTAAGCGCAATTTCCGGGAAGGTGGCTCTTGTTATCAAATCTATCAAATTCACCCGTTTATGGCTTTTTATGGACAAATCACCATTCCAAATTCCGTCTATTAAATTCGTATCCGTGCCGTATATTTCCGCAACTGAAAACGGATAGAGCCTAAGCACGGCCATTCTGCCTGCCATAGATTTTGCAAGTTCAGGCAAAGCGGGTATATTAGCCGAGCCGGTCAGAATGAACAATGCCCTGCCATTGCCATCAAATCTTTTATCGTCAACATATTTTTTGAGTTTCAAATATATTTCCGGGACACGCTGAATTTCATCTATTATGTTTAACTTGTCTTTTGGCAAATTTGAAATAAAGGCTTCCGGGTCTTTTTTTGCCGCAGCCATTACGGTGGTTGTGTCAAAAGTGATATAATTTGCAGAGTCCGGTGATAGAATATGGCGGACAAGGGTGGATTTTCCGCATTGTCGAGCCCCGCTTAAATATACGGCGGAGAATGTTTTTACCGTATTTTCCAGTTTTTCTGCCATATTCCGGCTGATATAGTCCATCTTTACCCCCTTACTTATACATTTTGTATAAGTATAGTTATACGTTTTGTATAAATATAGAAAATTTTAGCCAAAAATTATTTTTTATTACAAATTGCAACATTCTTGTAAAAAAAATATATATTTAAAATATCTCTGCAAAGAAATCTTGTGTAAACCAAGAGCAGTCCCGCTGCTGTAAGAGTTCGCGAAAAGGCAATTAGCCACTGTAGTTTGATGCTATGGGAAGGCGCCTGAGTAAGAACAAACTCGAGCCAGAATATTTTGCCGGGTGTGCGTGCCATAAGGTACGTACAATGTTGTTACGAGGTATAACCATGACCCAAAGAAACACTTTGGCTGCGCATAGGCGCTCCATATTCATATTCTTCGCCGTTGTTGCTTTTTTTGCAACAAGCGCTTTTGCACAAGACACGGCACACATTCCATTCAAATTCAACGTAGATGTAATCGTCACGGCAACCCAGGGCGAGAGGGTCATTACGCAGGAATTCAAGGCAAACACGCTGGACACCCTGCGTTTGCACTTGGGCACCACTCCGCTGCTGAGTCAGGGCACGGTGTCAAAGCCGGTGACCATGCACAACTCACGCGGGAAACTCTCTCTGGAATTGTCCCCGCAATTTTACAGGAATGCGGAGATTTCCATATATACTCTAAGCGGCAAGCGTGTTTTGCACGATAGGGTGGAAGCGGCGAAAAACATTTCTCATCTGAATCTTGCGACCGGCGTTTACCTGCTGCATATCAGGGGAGGCAGCAGCACCTTCTCAACCCGTGTAGCCCATCAAGGCGGGGGAATGAATATTGAAGTTGGCTTTGGGAGCGTTTCTTCCCTGAGCAAGGAGCATTTAGGGGTATGGACCATAACCGTAACTGCGAAAGACAAGGAAACTCATCTTGATTTGACATACACGATTACTGCGGAGACAGGGGTTCACGCTACGCATACAATAAATTCCAATGGCAGTTCTTTTGTTCGTCAGCAGCAGAATACCGGCGGCGGCACTCCGGTCGTAATCCCACCTGTAACTCCCCCGGCGCCTACAGCACTGATGGAATGTGACGCAAACAAACTCGCCGTCACAAAAAGTGCTGAAGAGTTCACCCAAGAAAACATTATATGCTGGGTTGGCGAAAAATCCGGTACTAACAAGGCGATGCTGATTTTTAATTGGAATGATGGAAAAGGCGCTTTGGCATGGGGTTATAGATGGTCAGGGACAAAGCACGGGATTAATATTTTAGCCGATGTTGCGAAAGCAGACGGGAGGCTCTTTTTTCTGGAAAAATCCGGCACTCAATTTGGTTCCGCTATTGCGGGGATTGGCTATAATGAAAGCGGCAGTGCCAATGCCAAAGTGAGCATGGATGGCGGCATTTCTTGCGAGTCGCCTGTGAACGGCTCAATAGGCACTTCCGATTATTTAGATTTTGATAAGTGGAAGTTATGCCTTGCTAGCAGTAATGCTCGTTTTCAGGCTGGGTGGTATGAGAATTATTGGAGCTACTGGGTTGTGGATGCTGCTGGCGAATGGGGTTATTCCGGTTTGGGTGCTTCCAGCAGAGAGTTGAAGAATAACAGCATTGATGCTTGGTATTTTAGTCCTCTTAGTGGGAACGATATAGAGACGGATTGCAAAGGAAAGGATTGTTTTAATAAGATTGCTCCTGCAGGTGCGCCCGCAAGCTCTCCGGTAGTTACGCCAAGTTCAAGTTCGGTTGTGGTTACGCCTAGCTCTAGTTCTTCGGTGGAGTTGGAGAATTGTGATGGAAAGAAATTTAATCCTGCTACTCATTTTTGCAGAGAGGATAAGGTTATTGTTCATAATGATTGCGAGGATTTCATAGATGGAACTGTAAGAACGCATGAAGGAAAAGATAAAGAGCAATTCTGCGATATAAGAGATGGAAAAAAATATGTTCAAGTGAATATAGGCGAGCAAACCTGGATGGCACAGAATTTGAATTATTCTGGAGAAGATGGTAACTTGGGAAGTGTCGTTTCTGAAAACTACGGCAGAAAATATTCTATGAATCAGTTTTACTGTTCTTCCGGCTGC
Organism: Candidatus Fibrimonas sp.; assembly: GCA_031273195.1. Lineage (GTDB taxonomy): Bacteria > Fibrobacterota > Fibrobacteria > Fibrobacterales > Fibrobacteraceae > Fibrimonas. The sequence continues at coordinate 4,784 of JAISSJ010000101.1, read as the reverse complement.
AACGAACTTCAGTGGGGCGTTTCAAATCCGCTTGACCATAGCGTAGAAATTGGATGTCCTGTTGGCTGGCATTTGCCAACAACTACCGAAGTAGAAGCACTTTGGACACATTCAGACCCAAACTTTGTGCCCGGCTCCGAGATGACCGGCCAAGGCGTCAATTCTGCCGCAACAAAGTTGAAAGTTACAGGCTGGGGGGGGACGGATGCCTACGGCTTTTCTGCCTTGTCTGATGGCAGCTCTCCTGGGCCTTTCTGGTTGTCTCGTGGGTATGGTGCCCCCGTGCCTCTAGTTAAAACATGGCAAATGACCTCCGGTGCCACAGTGAACGATGCGTATCAAAGTTACGGCACAACTGCTGTTTATGTTCGCTGCTTAAAAGATAAAACCCCAAACACCCCAACACCGGAAGCTAAACTGGATCCCATAAGACACGATGACTATAACTATTTTACAGATAGTCGTGATGGCAAAGAATACCCTTATGTGAATATAGGCAAAAAAAATTGGATGGCGAAGAACTTGAATTACGAGACCAAAGCCGGAAACAGTGCTTGTTACAATAATTTTGCTGAAAACTGCGATAACTACGGGAGGTTGTATAATTGGGCGGCAGCAACCAGCACAACGGATTCAGTTTGCCCCAGAGGCTGGAATTTGCCCACCGATGCTGATTGGACTGATTTGACAACCGCTGTTGGCAGTGGAGCGGCAGGAAAACTGAAAGCTAAAATCGGCTGGGAAATTAAGAGCACCAATGGCACAACAGGTACCAAAGGCACGGACGATTACGGTTTTGCTGCGTTGCCCGGCGGTTATGGAAATCTTAGCACCGGCAATTTCGCTACTGGCAATACAATCGTCAATTTTGGAAGTGCTCGCGGTGGTTTTTGGTGGAGTGCTACGCAGTATGCTGCAAATGGTGCTTATATCCGCCATATAGGTCCTACTTCTACTAATGTCACCCGTGTTGACAACGACAGGTCTCGTATGTACAGTGTTCGTTGCGTTTCTGAGGGGGATTTCTGCGGTGGCAAACCTTACGATAAAAATAAAGATTTCTGCTTGGATAAGGAGATAATACCTCTTTGCAGTGGCAAAAACTACAACCCCGCAACTGAATTCTGCCAAGACAGCACGGAAAAGATACTGCCCCTTTGCAACGGCAAACCCCACAAGTATGAACAGGTATGCCTAAACAATGAACTCGTTTATCGTGATTGCTCAGATTTCGAAAACGGAACTACAAGAGAGCATCAAGGAGAAATGAAAGCCCAATTCTGCGACAAAAGAGACGGACAAAAATATGTCTATGTGAATATGGGTGGCGATGACATCTGGATGGCGGAGAATTTGAATTACGAAGCCGAACAAAGCAGATGCTACAACGACGCAACCGGCGGCGACAGTCAAAAGAACTGCGAGAAATACGGCAGGCTTTACTTATGGCCAACGGCCAAAACTAGCTGCCCTGCTGGCTGGCATTTGCCAACAAGAGCGGAGTGGAATGCACTGGGCAAAGAACAGAACGAGTTGAAAACAAAAAGTGGCTGGGACAACAACAATAATGGTAAAAACGTTCCTCCCGGCTTTTCTGCCCTGCCTGGTGGCAGAATGACTTACAATGTGGGCTTTGCTTTTTCCAACGTCGGCAGCAACGGCTACTGGTGGAGTGCCGACGAAGGAAACAAAGTTAATAACAATACTTATGCTTACTCCTTCCAAATAAACAACGGGCTTGCCGTCACGGAAGCTAGTGTTCTCGCCGAGGGGCCGCAGGGATATAATAAGGAAGGGTTTAGCGTGCGGTGCGTTAGAGACGAAAAATGCAAGGGAGATGAATGTGAAGCATACGTCGATGACGACTTAGAGAGTTGTGGCAAAGAACGTTATGATGACAAAACTCACTTTTGCTTCAACAACGAAGTAGTAGTCAAATACTGCGGCGGTGAAGGCAAGGAACGTAGAACGGAAAAGTATAACCCTGATGACTATGAATGTAGGTCCAATGCGATATACTTAAAGCAAAAGCTAAAAGATGAAAAAAGCAATGAATATGAAGCTGTGCTTATGGGTAGGCAAACCTGGATGGCGGAGAATTTGAGGTATGATGATAAGGATGGTGCTAGTAAGTGTATCCCTAGTGAAACAAAAGATGCTAAGGGTAGCTGCAAATACGGCAATATATATAAATTTAGCACGGCTACTGGTGCAGAAACAGCCAATGGCACATCAAGTACTACTAATCCAAGCGGAGTTCAGGGTGTTTGCCCATCTGGCTGGCACGTGCCAAGCTTGGCAGAGTGGGGAGAATTATCAAAATATATAAGTGACTTGGGTGAGTCACCAAACGAACTAAAAGCGGATTGGAATGAAGGATGGACAAGTACGAACAAATACGGCTTTTCGGTATTGCCGATTGCATCTGACATCACCACCTTTGCCTCTTGGTGGACTACTGACAAACCCACCAACCCAGCCCAAAGTTATAGAAGCTCACTGACTGAGGTGTTCACCTCATCAAACCAATCTGTTAATTCGTTCTTTCCTGTCCGTTGTTTGAAAAATAATTAGCTTGTACCCTTGACAAAAGCAAAAAAATTTTCTATATTTGTATTATCCTTCGGGGCAACTTTGTGAAAATCAAGGACAGTCCCGCTACCGTGACTACTGTATAGTAGAAGCCGGAAAACCCGAAGGACGCAGAGCATCAAAAGATGCTTTGCAACTTTTGTTACGAGGTATAACTATGACTAAAAAGTCAGAATTTCCCGTTACGGCTGTGCGTTGGCACTCCATTTTCGTGGCCTTAATTGCCCTAGCTTTAATGTTTTTCTCATGCGGCGGCGATGGCAACGGCGACGTTGATAGCTCTAGCTCTGTCGCCGTCTTAAGTTCAAGTTCTGATTGTCCCGCAGGCATACAACTTTGTGTTGGAACTGGCAGCGACACCGCCAGGCTCTTTATTCAGTGGAATGATACTATAAATCCTAATCCAATGGCATGGATTTATCGATTCGACCCCATTAACCCAGTAACAGGAGATTCAACTACAGGAATAGACATGATTTTCGCCATTGCGAAAGCCGATAGTAAATTCGCCGCTTTAGTATTTTATGATGCCACTATTGATACAACTACTGGTGGGCAGGGGGCGGGGAAACCCTTAGGCTGGGCAGTTGGCGGGCTTGGCTATTTCTTTAGTGGTGTCCGAGAATTAGATTCTTCTGGAACCACCGTATCTGCTAACTCTAATGGCTTGTTTAAAGCCGACTCAGCAGTTCGTTTCGATGATTATACAAAAATTGATCCGGCTGACCACTGGGAATCAGGCTGGTGCTACGGATTTTGGAGCTACAATGTAGATACATTGTCAGCGGGTTATACATCAAATACGCTTATTGATACCTTATTTACTTGGTCGTTAGTTGGTGCTTCTCAAAGAGTTTTGCATAATAACTCCGCTGACTATTATACCTTTTTCAGTGGCTTACCCGGCTGCCCCAGCTATCCCAGCAGCAGCAGCAACGGCGGCGACCCCTCAAGCAGCAGCAACGGCGAAGACCTCTCAAGCAGCAGCAGCGAAGAAATATCCGCAAGTGCCAAAATAAACATAGAGGAAATACACCCAGCCAACCGCAACATACGCAGAAAACCCTAAACTCTAATACCTCATGCGTGTGCCGGCGCTACCGCCTGGAAGAACGGGATCCAAAGCGGTAATAACCCACGCTTCATCCTCGTAGCATGGATTGTCGGTCACCTCGCAGAGGGAATAAGAATATTTATTTTTATCGAACAACAGTACTAATAATTTACTATATTATTTCTATTGTATAATAGGGGTGTTTGTATGGATTCAGATAACAAGGTTTTAGACTGCGACAGCGAAGAATTTGATGCGTCTTTTGATGCGGCTATTAAAATATCCAAAGCAAGAAGACTTAATCCAAATAAATCAGAAATATCAACCTATGAAGGGTATTGCGTAGCTGTGGATAGAGTAGGCAAAGACTTGGAAAAAGCTGCAAAGAAAACGATTAAAGACTTTGGGTGGCTGACTTGAGCAGCGAATTGGAAACTACATGCAAAAATCGTATAAAACGTTGCTGGCAATGGCTTTGCGAATCCAATTTCGTTCCTGCGGCTGCTGATAATGTTGATGGAAGGCAGTATTTTTTAGACCCTGCTCAACTTGCAGAAGCCGTTGTGCAGTACTGTTCTGATTGCGAGGTGTTGAAAATACGGTACGGAGAACTTGATGATAGAATACAATCTCCAAGAATTGCGGGGTTAATGGCTAATTCTATAAATAAATACAAACCGATAGTGATTAGAGAAGGTTTTGTTAAATCAAAAAGAATACCATTGAATGAACTTCTCGCTATTTTCAACGGCATTTTTCTTTGCAGTGAATTTCCGTCAAAAGATAAAATCTGGACTTTGAGCAATTTTATAGAAGATGAATTTTTTAGTAAATGGCTGAATGATTTTATACATCTTTTGTGTTACAGAAATTACACAGCAGAGAATCTGATATTGGTTTATGAAACGTTTTGCGTTTGTTATTGTAAAAATGCTCTTTTAAAACCCAAGTAGCAGCCGCAATCCAAGGTAAACCGGTAATTTTTATGCAAGTCTATGGTGTAAGTTCCCGCTTTTATTTTTAGCACCCCCTTGACAAAACTGTAAATTTTATATATATTTATAATATCTCTGCAAGGGAATCCCGTGAAAGTCGGGAGCAGTCCCGCTGCTGTGAGGGTTCGCGAAAAGGTAATTAA
>JAISSJ010000010.1 GCA_031273195.1 Candidatus Fibrimonas sp. | reverse complement strand
TAATGAGCCGTTTAATTCTTTCGCCAACTCGTGAAAAATCCCTGCTCCGTTTGCACCCCTGGATTTTTAGCGGTGCGGTTGGCGAAGTTATTGACAATCCGAAAATCGGCGAAACGGTTAAGGTTTTAGATAGCAAGGGGAATTTTTTGGCCCATGCCGCATATTCACCGAATTCGCAAATCAGGGCAAGGGTTTGGAGTTTTGATGATAACGAAAAAATAGACAAGAACTTTTTAGCTCAAAGATTGAGAAGATGTTTGGAAAGCCGCAGGGCTATGGGTTTTGAGCCAAACGCAGCCAATGCCTTTCGTTTTGCAAATGCGGAAAATGATTTTTTGCCGGGTTGCATAATTGATTGCTATGCAGGGTATTTAAGCGTTCAACTGCTATCTGCCGGTTGGGAAAATTTCAGAGCGGTTTTGGTTGAATGTTTAACGGAAATTTTCCCCGATTGCAAAGGAATTATAGAACGTTCGGATTCCGAAGTTCGCATAAAAGAGGGTTTGGAAACACAAATAAAAATCTTGGCCGGCGATGTTCCGAGAGAAGCGATTATCATAGAGGAAAACGGATTGAAAATTCTGGTTGATTTGCGCAAAGGGCATAAAACGGGTTATTACCTTGACCAAAGAAATGCGAGAAAAAGAATAGGGGAGCTTGCAAAAGACAAAAGGGTTTTGAATTGCTTTTGCTACACGGGCGGCTTTGGTTTATTTGCTGCAAGGGGCGGTGCGAAATCGGTAAGGCAAGTGGACGCTTCTGCTTCTGCGCTTGAGCTTGCGGAACAAAATGCCGCATTGAACAATCTTTCGTCAATTGATTATGTGGAAGCCGATGTATTTACCTATTTGCGCAAGTGCAGGGACAAAGGCGAAACCTTTGACCTGCTCATTTTAGACCCGCCCAAGTTTGCGGAATCCTCAAGCCAGGTGGAAAAAGCGGCAAAGGGTTACAAAGACATAAACCTGCTTGCAATTAAGTTGCTCGCACCGGGCGGAATGCTCGCCACGTTTAGTTGTTCCGGGCATATAAGCCCAGAGCTATTTCAAAAAATAGTCGCAGATGCCGCAGTTGATGCAAAACGCCCCGTGCAAATTCTGGAAAATTTTCGGCAAGCCCCCGACCATCCGGTGCTTAGTTCATTCCCGGAAGGAATGTACTTAAAGGGTTTGCTTGCGGTTGTTTAGTGGCTCCGAGCAGACTTGAACTGCTGACGCACGGATTTTCAGTCCGACGCTCTACCAACTGAGCTACAGAGCCATGTTGCTAAAATATAGAAAAAAATTACGCTTTTGTCAAGTATGTTTTCCAAGTTGTTTCCAGCAAAATATCCAAATCCGAACATTCCGCTTGCCAACCCAAAAATTCTTTTGCTAGTGCTGGATTCGCCAAAACAACAGCCGGATCTCCGGCTCGCCTGCCGGTTACCTGATAATTTATCTTTTTGCCGGAAATACGCTCGGTTGCCTTTATCACCTCCAAAACGCTGCTCCCGCTGTTCACACCCAGATTCACAACAAAACTCTCGCCGCTTTGCAGCTTGTCAAAAGCCATTCTGTGTGCCCTGGCTAAATCGCTCACATGAATATAATCCCTCACCCCCGTGCCGTCTTTGGTTTCGTAGTCGTTTCCGAAAACGCTTACGGAAGCCCTTTTGCCTATAGCCGCTTCCATAACGATGGGTATTAAGTTTGCGGGGTTTTGCTCCAGCCCGCTGATTCTGCCCTTTGCATCGTAGCCTGCGGCGTTGAAGTAGCGGAGAGCCGCGTATTTTATGCCTTTTAATTTCCAATACCACTGCAAATACTGCTCAATGGCTAGTTTTGTGTAGCCGTAATAATTTTCAGGCTCGGTCGGGTGCTTTTCATCCATTGGCAGATATTTGGGGCTGCCATACACAGCCGCAGAACTGGAAAACACAATGTATTTAACGCCGAGCTTTAAGGCCGCATTCAAAATATTCAAAGAGCCGGTTATGTTATGAACGCTGTATTTTTCCGGCAATAGCATGGATTCACCCGCAGCCTTTAATGCCGCCAAATGCACAATGCCTTCCGGTTTTGTGCTTTCAAAAAAATCGTTTAGCTCCTGAATATCCAAAATATCGCCATGCGTGAAACTCGCTTCCTCAAACAAATTTTGCCTTAGCCCGCTGCTCAAATTATCGTAAACAAAAACCTCATGGGAAAAATCCAAGAGTTCCCTTGCCACATGCGAACCTATATAACCGGCTCCGCCTATAACTGCAATTTTCATATGTTCAAAATCCTTGCGATATTATGAAGTTGAATTCCATTGAACCTATGCTTGGAGCATCGTAGCCGCCTACTTCGCCGGGGTCAAGAGGCCATGCGAAATCAAAGCCTATAATGCCGAGCATTGGAACCATAACACGGAAACCAAATCCGAAATCGCGTTTAAGCGAGGAAATATCCCAGTCACGAAGCGGGGAACCTATGTCTTTGCTAACCTTTTGGTAGGGTATGTAAGCATCGCCAAATACATTTCCCGCATCAAAGAAGAACGGCAGCAAATAGAAAAGGTTGGGAGAAATGGGCCATGTCAATTCCGCTCCAAAATACTGGTAGCTACGCCCTAACCTGTATGCTCCTATAGAACCAGTGCTATAGCCACGCATTAAACCTCTGTATCCGAGAGCTCCGCCCATCTGGTAAAGAGTGCGGTATTGAAGGGAGCTTCCGGTGATAATACCAAACTCGTTTGTTATGCCAAGAGCCAGTTTATCGGAGTAAAGCGGGAACCACCATTTTATGCTAAGATCCGTTTGCAAAAAGCTGAAATCTCCCCCCAAGAAATCAGGAATCGCCCAAGATGCGGAGAGTACATAGCGAGAACCTTCGGTCGGGAAAATAGGCAGATTTTTGTCGTCCCTGATTATAACAAAATCAAGGGAGGCTTCGTCTCCGGTATAGCGAACAAGGCCGCCCGGGTTTGTCCCTTGTATGTTTCTTTGCCAGCTAATTCCGGTTTGCGCATAAAAATAATCATCCGGCCATGTGAGCCTGCGGCCTATGTAAACACTGCCTCCGTAGCGGGTGATGTCATAGGAGTAGTAGCCTTCCCACCAAGTATAATTCAAAGACATTCCGATTTTTGTTGGGGTATCAAAAAGCCAAGGCTCGGCAAAACCAACCGCTATGCTCTTTTTATCAACCCCGTATTCGGCGCTCATATTTGCCGCCTGCCCATCTCCCATGCAGCAGTTGGGAATAGAAAGGCTAAGGGTAAATACCAAACCGTCTGCCTGGCTGTATGCTGCACCGGCACCGAATTGCCCCGTTCCGGCCTCACGCTCGGAAACCGCAAAAATCAAGTCAACATCCTGCTCCCCAGCCGGTTGAATATCGGGCAGAACATTATCAAAATAGTTCAACTGCATAATATCCCTAAAGCTGCGTTCCAAAAGGGATTGCCGGTAGGTATCGCCGGGGTATAGTTTTATTTCCCTGCGAATAACCTTGTCTTTTGTTTTTGTGTTGCCTCTTATATAAACCCTGTGTATTTGTGCAGGCAAACCTTCTCGCATTGCAAAGGTTAAGTTTACAACGGAGTCGTTAGCAAAAATCCTCGTTTCTTCCATTTGCACAAACAGATAACCGTCTTCCCTGTAGGAATTCAAAATGGCTTTTTTGGTGGAATCGTACTGGTAGTAGTCAAAAACCTTTCCGCTATCAAGGCGAACTTGAGACTGCAAATACATGGTTGGCAAAACCTCGTTGCCGGTGAAATGCACCTTGCCCGCATAGTATTTTCTGCCTTCCTTAATCTTTATGTTTATATGGACATAGCTTGCGGTGTTTACGCTATCGTATTGCATGAGCGTGGGTATGGTTTCTTCCAGCGAATAACGTGCTAAAAGCCGGTCTTCGTATGCGGTGCGTTTTTTTATCGCAAGCAAGCTGTCTATGCGGGGGTTTTTCCAAACCTTGCCCTTTAAGCTCTTGAGCCATTCCTTTCTGATTGTGCTGTAGGTTATTATGTTGTTCAAAATATCCGCAACTTGCTTTTCATTTTGCACGTTTGGCAGCGGGAAAGCCTGATGGTTCCCCATTTTAGCCCTGTATTCCTTATAATAGTGCGAAGACATTGCAATAGCCTGGCCCGCCAAATAATGCAGGGGGTTCTCCTTATCCAATAAACTTTTATTGAACTGAAAGTAAAGAAGCTGCGGGCTGGAGCCTTTGCGGGCCATGCGTCCTAAATAGAAACGGCAACTGGAATCCGGCAGATAAGCGGCGTTGTATTCCAAAAGTTCCGCATCCAAAAAGCCGTGTCGTCTTGCGGCGTTTATAACGGAATCCCTGTCCGAATTGAAAACATCCATTTTAAAGTCCCCGCCTCCCCACCAGGAATCGGTTTTTGTCTGCATACGGTCTAAAATTTCTTCTCTGGGCACGTCGTAGTTGCCGGAAATAAAGATGGAATCAACCTTGACCTTGTTGCCTTCGCTTACATGTATTATGACCTTGTTTTTGTGTTCCTCAACGGGAATTTCCTCTACCCACGCCTCAGCGAGCAAAAATCCCTGTGAGCGGTAGTGGCTCAAAATAGCTTGCCTGTCGCGTTCCAAATCGCTTTTGCTATAAACATCGCCTGAAACTATCCGGGTTTTTAGTCTTAGCTCGTCTTCTGTCACATCATCGTTGCCTTCTATGAGCAGGGTATCCAGTGCCGGCTGCTCGCTCACCTCAAAAATCAGATCTACATCCCCGTTTTCGCCGTATCTGGCATAGGCTCTAACGTCGTCGAACTTCCCGGTTTCATAAAGGGACTCAATGGATTTTTTAACCTGTTCTGCCAAAACAGACGGGGAATACTTTGCATTTTCCTTCAGGGATATGCGTGATTTGAACATGGACGGTTCCGTATATAAAGCACCTTCTATGCTTATACTGCCAACCCGGTTATCATCCGAGGCGTTCAGAGGCATATCTACGAACTGCGAAAAAGCAACCGTACACAAAAAAAACAGAAATAATGGTGTTTTGAAAAACATTGGGAACAATAATATAGTAAACGATATTGTTGCCCGATAACGTAGGGGCGTTGCCTGCAACGCCCAAAACGCAATCGCACCAATGCGGGTTATGCAACATCACGTGACAATCGTAGGGGCAGACCTGCGTGTCTGCCCTTGTGCAATTATGTCTGCCCTTGTGCAAAACGATGTCTGCCCCTGTGCAACGATGTTCGCCATTTCGCCACGATATTTACCCATTTGTGCCCCTATTTCCGCAAAATATGCGGCGTTTCGTTGCATCAGGGCGTTGCAGGCAACGCCCCTACGGTGGTGGCGGTCACCGCAAAATGGGTGAATTTCGTGGCAAATTGGCAAAAATTGCCGCAAAATGCCAATTTTCGCCGCAAAACGGGGCAAATGGCGGGGCAAAAAGGGCAAAACACGCAGGTTTGCCCCTACAGCCCTTGACAAACCCTCATATTTTTTCTATATTTACCTACAAATGCGGCCCCAGAACCCCAAAATGCCCCTTTCGCTAGACCCTCCAGCACAGGCTCTAGGGCACTTTGCGTTCGGGTGGTCAAAAACCTATTCCAAGTCCAGCCCCTACTATTTTAGTGGCATTGCAGCCCGAAAATACGGCATTTTGACCCCCCCCCCCCCCCCCCCCCCCCCCCCCCCCCCACCCCCCCCTCCCCACCCCCCCCCCCCCCCCCTCGCCCCCCTACCCCCCTCCAGCCCGCTCCCGCTACAAGCC
>JAISSJ010000005.1 GCA_031273195.1 Candidatus Fibrimonas sp. | reverse complement strand
TCGTTATCCTCTAAACGCTCAATTATTCGCAAAAGTTTTTGGGCTTCTTCGCCTTCCAGCTTAACGGTGTTTTCCGGGATATAGGTTAGTTCGGCGGAGAGCATTTCTATTTTTGCGTTTTCCAGAGATTTGGTAACGGTTTCAAAAGTTTCGGGAGTGGTTTCAATTTCGTGAACGTCGTCTGCGGTTGCCATGTCTGTGGCTCCGGCTTCCAAAACCAAATCCATAACCTTTTCTTCCGGGTATGTTGCGGCATCTACAACTATAATACCCTTCTTTTTGAAAGACCAGCTAACCGAGCCTTGCTCGCCCATGTTCCCGCCGTTCTTGCTGAAAATGTTCCTCACGTCTGCAACGGAGCGGGTGCGGTTATCGGTTAGGCATTGCACCAGAATTGCGCAACCGCTTGGGCCGTAGCCTTCGTACATGGGTTCTTCCATGTTTGCGCCGGAGCTTCCGCCTATGCCTTTTGCTATTGCGCTTTCAATGTTCTTTGCCGGCAGGCTTTGCCCTTTGGCTTTAAGGATTGCGGTTCTCAGGCGAGGATTGGCATCTTGGTTTCCGCCGCCCATTTTTGCGGCAACGGAAATCTCCTTTATCAGTTTATTCCACGCCTTTGCCCTGCCAACATCGGTTTTTGCCTTTTTGCGTTTTATGGTAGCCCACTTTGAATGTCCGGACATATTTTCTCCTTTTAACCTTGCATCTGCGAATATTCGTCAGAGTCAATTGTTTCTTGGTTGCGGAAAATCAGAACCACTATCGCAAGGCCTATGCAAGCCTCGGCGGCAGCAACCGCTATAACAAAAATCGGTGCTATTTGCCCCGCCACGCTTTGAAGCGCAGGCAGGCTCTTTGAAAATCCGATAAAGCTCAAGTTTGCGGCATTTATGGCTAGTTCTAGGCCCATAAAGACAAAGAATATGTTTCTTTTGGAAATAACCGTGGCAATGCCGAGGCAAAATAACACAGCAGCCAGAATTTGAATATAGAGAGGAGAGATCATATTGAGTAAATATAGTAAAAGAAAAAAGAAAGCTACCTCCTCTTCCGCCTCTTCCTCTGGAAACTCACGGCAAATCTGTGGGCCTCGTCTCTTGCCCTCTGCAAAAGCTGCAAAGCGGGGTTGTTGCGTTTTAGCAAAATAGGCTGCCTTTCGCCGGGGAAAACAATCTCCTCTAAACGCTTGGCAAGCCCTATCACCGGGATGTTTGTCAAATGCATCTTTTTAAGAACTTCAAAAGCTGCCTCCACCTGGCCTTTTCCGCCGTCTATAACCAGCAAGTCAGGCAGGTCTTTGTTTTCCCGTTGCAGGCGGGTTAGTCTGCGTGTTAAAATTTCACTCATGCTTGCATAGTCATCTCCGCCCCGTGCTGTTTTCACCTTGTATTTCCTGTAATCGCTTTTACTGGGGTGCCCGTTCAAAAAACGAACCATGCTCGCCACAGGGTCTGTGCCACTCAGGTGAGAAATATCAAAACATTCAATGCAGAACGGCGGTGATTTTAAATCCAGTTCCCTTTGCAATTCAAAAATACTCCTGTTCATCTCATCGTATTTTGCGCTTTTTGTTTGCAACTCAACCAAAAGCATTTCCGCATTCGCCTTTGCGATTCGCAAATACCCTGATTTGTATCCCTGCTTGGGAACGGTTATCAAAATTTTATGCCCTGCCAGAGCCGCCAGCAATTCCTGAAAGGATTCCATTTCTTCGCCAAGCGAAATTTCCAGAGCTATCTCTCGGGGCAATTCCTCTTTTTGGATTTTAGAGTACCAGCGCGGTAAAAATTCCGCCAGAACTTCCGGTGCATCCTGCTGCAAGCGGTTTTCCAAATAAAAGTAACGTCTATCATATAAAATTCCGCCTCTGTATTCAATAATCACAACCACCGCCAATTCTTTTGCCCTGCAAACCGCAATAACGTCAAGGCTTAAATCCGTATCATTCGTCTTGTCCGCTTTTTGCTTTGCAAAAGCGCTGTACACCGCATGAATCTGGTCTCTCAGCTTACATGCATCTTCAAAACGCATTTCCGCAGAAGCATTTTGCATTTCGTTTTCAAGCTCTGCCAAAATCTCATTGCTCCTGCCCTCCAAGAGCATTTTTGCGCCATACACGCCCTTCATATACCTCTCCTCGCTCACCGTTCCGGCACATGGAGCAGCACACCTTCCTATGTGGAAATTAAGGCAAGGACGGGAATTTTTCTTTAGGGGAAATTTCAAATAGCATTCCCTTAAATGAAACATGCGAGGCACCAAATCCAAAACAGTTCTCATGTAATAGGAGTTGATGAAAGGACCAAAATATAGATTTTTATCGTCTTTTGCTTGGCGGGTGATTTTAAGGCGGGGAAATTTCTCCTGTATTGTGAGCACCAGGTATGGAAAATGTTTATCGTCTTTTTGGCGAACATTGTAATAGGGCTGGTGTTTGACTATTAAATTCGCCTCCAAAATCAGGGCTTCTGCCTCGTTTTCGGTTATTATCCATTCTATGTCCGTTATGTGCGGGAGCATTAGCGATGCCGCCCTGTGCCCGGCTTTTTCCCTGCCGTCAAAATAACTGCGAACCCTCTTGTTCAAAAGTTTAGCCTTGCCTATATATATGGTTTCGCCCTTGGAATTTTTCATCAGATAGACACCCGGTTTTGCGGGTAGGCTTTGTAAACGTGATTTTAGCTCCTCCATGAACGGAATTTAGTAAATTGAGCTGCCGCTAACTAAAGCTCCGTTCCGAAAATTCTGATTTCGGAAATTGCAAACAAGGCTTTTGATTCGTTATGCGTGCTGTTTAGCCTGAACGTGAGTTCGGTGACTTCCACCGGCTTTGCGGGCCAGTCCGCATACTGAACGCCCATTTTGTTTTCCAAAGCGATTTTTTTGCTGCCGGATTGTGCATTTCCGTTTTGCTCTATAACTCCGGTATTTCTCCAAAAAATCTCAATCTCTTTTGGTTTGCAAAAATCTTGGAATTTGTCCCAATTGCTTTGGTCGCCTATTGCAATGCCCAAATCGCTTATCATGGTGGGCTTGGGAAAAGTTATTGTTATTAAATCTCCTTTGGCCGCTCTTTCCGCATCATGCCTTGTGATAATCCAGGCGGTGCTTAGACTTCCGTCAAAAAGCAGCGAGTCTATCGATTTTCCCGGATGAACCTTGTTCTCTATTATCCATGATTTTGCAGGGGTTAAATAGCCTATGGGCGGCGGGATTTTCGGAGGGGTTTTGAACAGCAAGAGGAGTATCACAAAGAGCAGCAGAACCAGCAGGGCGCATGAAACCGAAAACATTATGCGTTCCGCTTTTGAGAACTTTCCTCTGATGGTTTGTATGGGTTCGCTTTTAGTGAAGTCGTTCATAAAGGCTTTCAAATCCTCTATGAATTCGGAAAAGTCTGCGTAACGCAAGTCCGTTTTTTTCTCAAGGCATTTGTTGATTATTTTCTCCAAAGCCGGGGGAACCTCCGGGTTCTTTTTTCTCAATGGGGTTGGTGCCTCGTGCAGATGCCTGTTCAAGATTGAGAGGGATGCGCCTCCGGTAAAGGGAGGGTCGCCGGAGAGCATTTCGTAAAAGACTATTCCCAGGCTGTAAATGTCGCTTTGCTTGGTCACATTTCTGTTTTGGCACTGTTCGGGGGACATGTATTCCGGCGTTCCCATGGTCATGCCGGCACTTGTGAGCCTCTGGGAGCCTGCCGTTATTGAAATTCCAAAGTCTATTATGCAAATTTCCTGGTCTTCCTTCATCATTATGTTGGATGGCTTTATATCTCTGTGTATAACGCCCCGTTTGTGTGCGTATTTCAGGCCTTCGGCTATTTGCCATGCTATGTACGAGGCGTTTTTCACGGGCAGGATTTTTTCCTTTTTTATCACGTCGGCGAGTGATTGCCCTTCTACGAAGGTCATGGCTATGAATATTTTGTCCTGTTGTTTTCCGTATTCAAAGATGGTCACCAGATTTTGGTGGTTCAGGTCTTTCATGGCTTGGGTTTCGCTGAAGAACCTGCTTTCGGCTTCTTCATCGCCCCCCGAATCCAGCACTTTCAGGGCGACAATTCTGTTCAGTTTTTTATGTCTGGCCTTATATACATTGCTTCCCATGCCGCCCTTTCCGAGCTCGCCGAGAAGTTCGTAATCCACATTAAATGGTCTTGGAAATATATCGTCCATTGCAGGAAAGATAGAAAAAATGCGGGTGGGCTATAAAAGTGGAGTGTCTTGCGAGTCGGCCACCTTTGCGGGCTTCACTGTTTTTGGGTGGGGTCTTCAATAAATTTAAAACCCATCGCTTCCCATTTAGGGCGAACTTCGTCTAAATGCCTGAAATACCCCTGCAAGCCGCCGTATTCTTCTAATAAGGCAAGGCGAATGCGATAAACCTCATCTATCGGGTTCTCATCTATGTAATCCATTTTGGGCCTCCTCTCTTTCTATATCCATCAACATATCCGGTGTTACTAATTCGGGTAACCATAAATTTCTCGTTCCGTTAAAAATCGCTATCTTAGAAAATGCTGGCCTTCCCAAATGAGTCATGTTCCAACTCATAAGATAGTTAATTTTATGAATCACGCATACAGCCAAATGGGAACAATCGGTTTTTGCTTTAAGCGGAATATTCAAATAGCTGAAATATTCCTCTGCCAATAGCTCAATTTCACTGTTTCTTGGATAAAGAGAAATGCCCGATAACAAATCCATCCTGCGATTTGCGGCGTTGACATCGCCTTTACTGCACTCTTCAAGCACAAATTCGCTTATGGATATATCATATTTATGCCTTTCGTTTTCCCAAAAGAATCTTGTTATTTCTTGGCGATAAGCATTGATTATATCCCTGCTGGGTCTAGCTGTGATAATGCTAGGTATGGTGGTTTCTATATACACCGTTTTT
>JAISSJ010000176.1 GCA_031273195.1 Candidatus Fibrimonas sp. | reverse complement strand
CACAATCATACATGTTTTATACAGAAGAATACGACAAAGCCATCGCAGACTACAAGGACGCTATCAGGCTTGGCGACAGTTATGTTTTCCATTACGCCATAGGCGACTGTTATATGAAGTTAAGCGACTTCGCCAACGCCATATCCTACTACGAACAATCCCTGCAACGCAACCCGAATAATTCGGAAGTAAAAAAGAAACTGGAAACAGCCAAAGAGAAAGCCAAAGAAGGAGGTCAATTATGAACAAGGCATTAAGAGACAATTTCCCCCTTTGTCTGAACCATGATTCACATGATTATGGGATTAAAATGATTGTATCAAAATCAAGGAAATCCTTAAATCAGGTGAATCAAGGTTCGGACATTTGTCAGATATTGATAGACAAACACTCAACCAAAGGAGGTATATATGAGCAAGTCTAAAAATCAAAAGGCGGCAACGCCTGTATTCTGCCTTTGCCTTTTGGCATTGGCTTTCAACCTCGCCTTTGCAACGCAAACCGTTGCGGTTTTGCCGTCTGACGGCACCCTTAGCGAAGACGAGGAGGAACTTCTCACGGACAAAATGCGGGAGGCGGCGTTGAAGGTTTTGCCGGATAACTTCACCCTGCTAAAGCAGGACGTAGTTATCAAGCGGCTGGGCGGCATGGATAGCTACATGAAGGAGTGCAGCGAAACCTCGTGCATTGTTAGCTTGGGCGAAAAGGCACAGGTTGACTATGTTGCACAGTGCCGTGTGGGAAAGCTGGGGAGTAATTTGAGGATAACCGTTGAGCTGTATGAGGTGAAAACGGGCGGTCTTCTGGGAACTTTCAGCGATATAGCTAAAGACTTCTACAAATTGCTTCCCTTGGTAGAAAAGAACGTCCCCGATGTGTTCCGCAAGATAACCGTCAAGAAGCAGGAAACTCCGGAGGTTAAACCGGTGGAGCCTGTGGTTCCGAGCGACCCTAAAGCTATGGCAAAAGCGGCGTATGAGCGAGGGAAGGTAGCACGTGATAACAAGGACCATGATAAGGCCATTGCGGAATTCACGGAAGCAATCAGGCTTGACCCCAACGGCGATGAATCTTATTATTTCTCCAGGGCTCTATTATATTACTTCCCTAAAAAAGAATATGATAAGGCCATTGCCGACTATACGGAGGCAATCAGAATCAAGCCGACTTTTGACCTATACTACCGCAGCAGGGGCGATTGTTATAAGAATATGAGAGAGTATGACAAGGCCATTGCAGACTATACGGAAGCAATCAAAGTTAGCCCCGGTAATTACCGGAATTATAATAGCAGAGGCGAGATCTATAAAGATAAAGGAGACTATGATAAAGCCATTGCGGATTATACGGAAGCAATCAGGTTTTCGCCCGATTATGCGCAATATTATGCGAGAGGCGATGGTTATTTGGCGAAAGGAGACTACACCAAAGCAGTCGCCGACTTCAAAGAAGCCCTGCGGCTCAAACCGGGGATGTTATACATAGAAAAGAAACTTGAGGAGGCACTCAAACTTGAGGCAGCCCGCAAGGAAGCTCTCCCCCCTGCCAAAGAAGAGACGAAAGTTGTTGTTATTGAAGACAAAACGAGCAACTTGGAAAACTCCGTTGATGCAATGCTTGGCTACAAGGAGCCAAAAAAGAAGATAGACCCGCAGGTGGAGCCGGAAAAGAAAAGCAATAAATCCTTTTGGCTGGCTCTTGCATTGGACATAGCAGGTGCGGGGCTTATCTATTACGGCTACACAATGAACGACGAGGCGATTAGCAGGCACAGGGACTACTCATACCTGGATACTCACTCAGCTACAAGGGCAGATTTTGACAGAGCCGAGTCCTCGGCCTGGCAAAAGGTAGATGAGGCAAAAACGAGCAGGAATGTGTCTTATGTAGTAGGGAGCATTTTTCTAGCCACAGGAATAGGAGTGCATATATGGTTTTAAGGGTAAAATCCGTAGGGGCAAGGCAAGCCTTGCCCTTTTTGCAATCATTGCCCTCTTTGCGACCACAACAATCATCACCGCAACCACCGATCATAATTGCGGAACTTGGGCAATGCGTGGCGAAACGGGGACGATTCGTGGCGGAACAAGGGCAATACGTGGCGAAAGGGCAAGGCAGGCCTTGCCCCTACGGTTTATTTTTTCATTATTTTCATTATTTTCATTTCTATGTTTCACGGAATAATTTTTAATGGATGGTTTTATGTACAATCCAAATAAACAGCACAGGCGTTCAATTCGTTTGCAAAATTGGAATTATGCAAACACGGGTGCGTATTTTGTTACAATATGCAGCCAGAATCGGGAGTGCCTATTCGGTGAAATTGCAGATGATAAAATGATTTTGAATGAATATGGCGAAACAGCAGGAAACGCATGGAGAGAATTGCCCTCTCACCACCCGTATATAGAATTAGGCGAATATATCGTTATGCCCAACCATATTCACGGTATAATCACAATAAACGCAACCACCATAAACACCATCCCCGTTCCCGTAGGGGCAAGGCCTGCCTTGCCCTCTTTGCAACCATTGCCCTCTTTGCCATGCCCACCTTCGCAACAGAAACCACAACCGCAACAATCGCCACCGCCACTATCGCAAATCATAATGGCGAAACGGGGACGACACGTGGCGATACAGGGGAAATGCGTGGCGGAACAAAGGCAACACGTGGCGAAAACAGGGCAAGGCAGGCCTTGCCCCTACGGCCCCAACGACCCATACGACCACGACCACCGTCAATTGGCACGATACCAAAATCCGGGCAAAAATACATTGTCAGCCATTATTGGTTCATACAAATCTGCTGTTTCAAAACAAATACATAGAATAGGATTTGTTGGCGATATTTGGCAACGCAATTATTATGAACATATAATACGCAATGAAACAGAATATGCAAAAATTGCGGAATACATACGCAACAATCCCATTTTATGGAAAAAAGATTATTTGAATGAAATCTTAGACAAGCAATTAACCAAAGGGAGTTAGTTTATGAGCAAGACATTGAAAGACATCATCACCACCGTAGGGGCAAGGCAGGCCTTGCCCTGTTTGCGACCATTGCCCTCATTGCAATTACAACCACGACCGCAACCACCATTGCCGCAACCATTGCAAATCATAATTGCGGAACGTGGGCGATTCGTGGCGAAACCGGGGCAATTCGTTGCACAAGGGCAAGGCAGGCCTTGCCCCTACAGACCATACAGACCATATGGTGTTTTTTGCCTTTGCATTTTTGCATTGCTGCTTTTCAGTTGTGCGGATTTGGAACGCAACAGATTTTACGAAGGGGACGACCCCGGCGAAGTTGGGAATTTGAGTTCCGGAGGCGGTCAAGGCAACAGTTCCGGTTCCGGCGGTTATTCCGGTTCATACGGCTCTGTGCTTCATGGCGGGCAAACATACAAAACCGTAGAGATAGGCACACAAACCTGGATGGCGGAGAACTTGAATTACAACCCCGGCACAGGCCGTGCCCTTTGCTACAACAACCAAGCGAGCAACTGCACCACTTACGGACGCCTCTACGACTGGGCAACAGCTATGGCCCTTCCATCAAGCTGCAATGACGATTATTGCCAGGTGCAGACAAGGCACAAAGGTATTTGCCCCGATGGCTGGCATATTCCAAACGATAGCGACTTGCAAACACTTGTGGATTTTGCAGGGGGTTCTGAAACGGCAGGAGGCAAGCTAAAGGCTGCGAGCGGCTGGAACAATAATAGCAACGGCACGGATGAGTATGGATTTGCCGCCCTTCCGGGTGGCATAGGCACGTCCGATGGCATAGGCAAACCCGTCTATTTCGGTGGTTTAGGCGGTGGCGGTTATTGGTGGAAAGCCAATGAGTCCACAGATATCAGTGCCCATACTTGGCATATAAGCATAGCTTACAGCGAAAAAGTTGACATTGGCAGCACCTTCAAGGATTATCCGTGTGCTGTCCGTTGCATTAAGGACAGCGATGAGATTCCGGGTTCCAGTTCAAGCGGCTTTGTGTCTAAGTGCGGCGATTATGACCTTGAAACGCAATATTGTTCCAATGGAACCATAAAGGACTATGAGTTGGTGTCTCATGGAGGCAGAACATACAAGACGGTGGAAATTGGCGAGCAAGTCTGGTTTGCGGAGAATTTGAGCAGCAAATACGCTTGGGCGGCGGCTATGACTGCTTGCCCTGCGGGTTGGCATGTTCCCAGCAATGACGAGTGGCAAACACTTGCGGATTTTGCAGGAGGCTATGAAACGGCAGGAGGCAAGCTAAAAGCAACGAGCGGCTGGAACAACAAGGACGATGGTTCCAGCGGCAACGGCACGGACGATTACGGGTTTGCCGCCAAGCAAGGCGGCGGCCAGTGGTGGAGTGCCACCGACGAATATAGCGGTGCCGCCTGCCCATACGTATATTACGGCCGTGAGGAATTATCAGGAATAGGCCTCTTTGGTGTCTGCGCTAAAGGCAACTTGTTAAGCGTGCGGTGCGTGAGGGGTTAATTATTTCTACCTTTTCGCCATGACCCCTTTTGCGCTTTTGCGCATAGCTTTCAAGGCTTTGGTGAGGAACAGAATGAGAACTTTTCTCTCTGTGCTGGGCATAGTGATTGGTGTTGCTGCGGTTATAACAATGGTTGCCATAGGCGAAGGGAGCAAACAGTCCATAAAGGAGCAAATCGGGAGTTTGGGGGCAAATGTCGTTATGATTTTCCCGAACAACCGCTCCGTAAGCGGGGTGCGGATGGATGCATCGTCCGTTCAGCTTTTAACCATAAATGATGTTCAGGCCTTGAAAAAGAAAGCGGAATATTTGACTGCGGTTTCGCCTATAGTTTCCGCCAGAGGGCAGGTTGTGGCTGCGGGGGGGAACTGGCCCGGCACAATAACGGGTGTGTGGCCTGAATATCTGAAAATCCGTGGCTATGAATTGGAAGACGGCGTTATGTTTGAGGGCGAGGAGAATATGTCTAAGGTTTGCGTTTTGGGAAAAACCGTTGCAGACAATATTTTCCCCGGCACCAATCCTGTTGGGCAATCAATTCGCTACAGAAACACCCCTTTTAAGGTTATAGGTTTATTAAAGAGCAAGGGAACGGCGGGCTTTGGGCAAGACCAGGACGATGTCATTTTAGCTCCCTTTGCTGCTGTTCAAAGGCGGATTTTGGCAACCACAAATATTCAGAGCATTTACGCCGCAACCATAAATGAGCAAAGCGCGCCCCTCGCCGTTGAGGAGGCAAGGGAGATTTTGCTTGAAGAGCACAAGCTCCCTCCCGACAACGAATCTTTTCGCATTCAAACCCAGCAGGAAATTCTGGATATGGTTTCCAGCACGGCAAACCTTTTGACCGTGGTTTTAACCGCCATCGCCGGCATAAGTCTTTTGGTTGGCGGAATTGGAATTATGAACATAATGTATGTTTCGGTAACCGAGCGCACCCGTGAGATAGGGCTTAGAATGGCGATAGGGGCGCGAGGGTTGGATATTTTAATGCAGTTTTTGTTTGAAGCGGTTCTTATAAGTTTAACCGGAGGCTTTATAGGAATTTTGCTGGGAACCTGCTCCTCTTATGTGGTTAAGTTTTTTGCCAACTGGCCGGTTAGCATCACCGTATCAAGCATTGCAATCAGTTTTTCCGTTTGTTTTGCAACAGGAGTTTTCTTTGGGTGGTATCCTGCACGTAAAGCTGCAAGGCTAGACCCCATTGAAGCATTGAGATATGAGTAGCCTTAGAATTGCAGATAGAAATTTCAACTCGCGGCTTTTTCTGGGCAGCGGCAAATTCGCATCGCCAAAGGAAATGCTGCTTGCCTTGCATGAATCGGAAAGCGAAATGCTCACCGTTGCATTAAAACGAATTGGCAAGAACCAAAAGGAAGATTCCATTTTGGAGGCACTAAAGAATTTCAAAGGGCAAATTCTGCCGAACACATCGGGGGCACGTACTGCGAAAGAAGCGGTGTTCGCTGCGCAAATGGCTAGGGAAGCCCTATACACAAATTGGGTGAAACTGGAAATCCATCCCGACCAAAAATATTTGCTCCCAGACCCGATTGAGACTCTGAGTGCCGCCGCCGAACTCGTAAAAGACGGCTTTGTTGTTTTACCATACATTCCCGCAGATCCGGTTCTCTGCAAACGGCTGGAAGATTGCGGGGTTCATGCGGTTATGCCGCTCGGTTCGCCGATTGGCAGCAACAAGGGTTTGCAAACGGAAGCTATGCTTAGAATAATAATAGCCCAAAGCGGTGTTCCCGTTGTGATTGATGCCGGCATTGGAGCGCCTTCCCACGCTTGCCTCGCAATGGAGATGGGCGCAAGCGCGGTTTTGGTGAACACGGCAATAGCTGCCGCTTCAAATCCTGCGGTTATGGCAAAGTGCTTTAAGCAAGCGGTGGAAAGCGGCAGAATGGCTTTTGAAGCGGGTTTAGCAGAGCAAAACGACAATGCTATTGCAAGCAGCCCGCTCACAGAATGGCTAAATAATTAAAACAAGCCCGCCCACGCAATAGCCAAAGCATCGCTTGCATCAAGAGGGCAATCCATGTTTTTAATACCCAAAAGTCTGCTCATCATATTTGCAACCTGTTCCTTGCTGGCTGCGCCGCTGCCTGTAACCGCCAGTTTTACCGAGCGGGGGTCTTTTTCGGAAAACGCCAAATTGTGCCTAAAGCCAAGAACCATCACGGCCCCTCGGATATGCCCTAAAATGAGCGCGCTGTTTGCGTTCTTTGCAAAAAAAGCCTTCTCCATGCAAAATGCGGAGGGTTTATGTTTTGCGATAAGCTTTTCCAATTCATCTACTATATGCCCGATTCTGAAAATGAGTTCTTTGTTTTTTTGCGGGCGAATAACTCCGTAATCCAAAACCGAAGCCCTGTTCCCCGTTAAACTCAAAAAGGCAAACCCCGTTGCATAACTGCCGGGGTCAATGCCCATCATCACGGTTAAGCCCAAAAGTCCTCCTCAATCCGAATTGACAAAAACCATTGAATCCAGCATGGCTCCGTTGCTGGCTGCTAAAATCGTATCCAATTTCTGCGGAGTCATTTTCAGCAGATTCCAAACTTCATCTTCCAGAATAGGCATGGAATTATCGCAGGCATGGCCAAGCTGCAAACCTCTGGCTAAAATATCGGCGAATTTAACAATCGCAACCAGCCCGGCATGTTCACCGGATACCTTAACGCTTTTATGGTGGTTTTTCAGCACAGCGGCAAAATCGGCGGGCAACTTCCATCTATCGTTTACCCAAGCCGCTATGTCCGTGTGGTTAGCCCCCAACAGTTCATTTTCCGCATCCAGAAACAGGCAATTGTTATTCAGCGCAAAGTTTATGCACCTGGCAAAGTCTTCCGGGGAGCAAATGGCTAAAACGAGTTTGCCTATATCGTGCAAAAGCCCTGCAACAAAGGCTTCTTCCTGCTTTTGCGGGTTAACTTCCTTTGCCGTTAATTTCGCTATGGCTCCTACCGCCGCCGAATGTTTCCAAAAAGCGACAAGGTTAAAGCCTTTCACGGGAGTTTTCAAATTCAAAGTTGATAAAACGCTGGTTGTAAGCGCTATATTTTTAGTTGAGCTAAACCCCAAAACCGCAATGGCATGGGAAACCGTATTAACCCTGCCGGTAAGCCCATAAAATGCGCTGTTGGCAACTTTCAAAATTTTAGAAGCTATAACCTGGTCGTTGGATACGGCATTCCCAACATCCACCGCAGAGGTGCGCGGGTCAGACAACATTCTGCTTACCGTAGAAAACACGCTTGGAAGCGTGGGTAGCTCGCCCATATTCTTAATCAAAGTTTCCAACTGCTTTCTATCAGCCATTTGAATTCCTAAGCCGTATTAAAGCTTCATAAATTATCTGCATGGAACTATTGACAATTTTTCCGTTAAACAATTCTTCCAATGGTATTTTCGGAATTTCCACAATCTGTGCTGCGGAGGCGGTTTCTTCCCCCGGTTCCGGGTCACCTTCAACGCAAAGCGAAGAAAATCCTCGCTGGGCTAGTCTGGCAGCAAAGGCTTCCGTCAAAAGCGTACCTTTCTCCAAAAGAAGCCCTCCATGAGCATTCTTCAAAGGCTCTGCCAAAACCATTCCATCCTTTACCGCCTTAATGTTAATTTTCCGCATGATACATAGGGGAATATAGAAAATAGCTTTACTTCTCCCTGAAATCAAAATTCAAGAGCAAACTTTCGGCATCATAGCTGTGCGGGAGAGGCGGGGCATTTTTTGTTATTCTAACCGCCCGCATCGCTTGCTGGTCCCATACTGAATTTCCGGAAGAAGAACGCAAAACAACAGCGCTAATCTCGCCGTTTCTGGCTATTTTAAAATGCACGGAAGATTTTGTTCCTTTGGCTATTCCGGTTCCGGATGGCGGATTGAAATTCTGATATATAAGCGTATAAACCCTGTTTAAATAATCTTGCAACTCGGAGTCCATTCTAACGCCAACGGCCTGAAGAGCCGGCATATCCATGTCTTTATCATAGTTTTTGCTCTTAATATCGGACGGCAAATCCATAGGCATATCCATTGAAGCAGGTTCTTCCGGAGCGGATGAGGGTGGCTCAGGAGTTGGGAGCGGTTTGGGTTTAGGTTCCGGTTTTGGCTCATGCTTGAGTTCGGGTTTTGGTTCGGGCTTGAGTTCAGGTTTGAGTTCGGGTTTAGTCACCGGCTCAGGTTCGGGCCTGGACACCGGCGCAGGTTTTGGTTTGGAAACCGGGGTGGGAGCAGGCGGCGGCGGAGCCATGTTTATCATTTCAAAAAAAGGTATGGGCTGCGGCTCCTCTTTTGGCGGCTTTAACAATACGGCTGCAACCAAGGCTGCTATAACAATAGAATGAAATATAAGCGATGCGGTTATTATTGCAAAGAAATCATTTTTTTCGCTGTAAAGATCCGGATGCATTTTTCAAAAACTCCCGCTCAGGGCAACACGATGCTCGTTGCCTTGCCCCTCAATTAACATGCTATAGCTGTAATCAAGAATTAAATTCCAAAGTCTGTAGCCCGCACCGGCGGAGAATAACCGGTAGTATCCCGCTTTTGGCGCATTTTCGCTGCTGTCAAAAATTGAGCGGGCAAAACGAGCAACATCTATGAGTTCTCTTTGCATACCCGCCCTTATCAATACAGGCTCGGCAAAGCGGTATTCCAAACCCAGTTTTCCAGTTGCTGGTGAATAGCGTGGGGCAGAACATTCAAAAAGCCAGGTGAGATTCTGGTTTGAACGCCAAAATGCGCTTGCCGCAAGTTCGGAAGCGAGCGCATAGCCGTTAACCCCGCCTTTTATGTAAGGGCGAACTTGGCGGCCCAAATGCCGTCCCATCAGCGCAAAGCCATAACGTGCAGAACCCGAATTCCACAAAAGCCCCCAATCCATAGCAAGCCCCATTCCCACCTGGGAAATAGGTGTTTCTGCCAGCCTATCCCATAAATACCTGCCTGTTATGCCGAATTTAAAATGCTTTAGGGGGAATGCCGCAGTTATGGCATAGTACTGAGCTATAGGGTAGCTGGCTATATTTTCCGGTTCACCGTGTTCATCATGGTGCCAAACCTCGCCATTATCCACAACGCCGTAAGTGTGCTGCATTCTTCCCTCAATTCCGCCTATGGAAAGCGAGTGCGAAAAAACCGCAATTCCCTGATTATTCACCAAATCCCCGCTCTGCCAAGAAAGACCCGCCCCAAAGCCCTCGCCCTGCAACAATGCGGGGTTCATCAAAGCGGCTCCAAAATCCTGCGAAGGAAACGCAGAGCCGGCACCCTCAAAAGCAACCGTGCGCGGGCTTTGCAAAAGCGTAGCCCACCCAAAAACAGCCAAAGCTTCGTTTTCTTTGCCAAAATATGCGTGGGAAAAGACAAAGAATAGAAGCAAATATAGCGTTGCAATGCGCATTAGGAGGTGGTAATTTAGAAAAATTTTCTACCTTCCCGTCATGCTCACTTTAAAAAACAGACGAGGCCGCAAGGCAGAAACCTATGCCTGCGCATATTTGCTCCGAAAGGGCTGCCGATTGTTTGCAAGGAACTACAGGTATGCCGGCGGAGAGCTGGATATAGTAGCTAAGGATAGATCCGGGAGATGGCTTTTTGTAGAGGTCAAGTCCGTTTGGAAAGAATCTTATGGAGCGCCGGACACAAGGGTGAATAAGGAAAAGCAGAGAAAAATCTGGCAAACCGCACTGTATTTTTTGCACAACAACGGCGGTTTGGAGCAGGACTCCCGTTTTGATGTTGCCGCAATGGATTTCAGGGAAGGCAGAAGAACCATAAGATATTACGAAAACGCCTTTATAGCTTCGCAGGTCATACCGGATTTAAGGATAAAGAGGACGAGATATGCTAACTAAAAGACTGATTATTTGCCTAGATGTTCGCAACCGCAAGGTTACCAAGGGCGTTAAATTCAAAGGCAACATAGATATAGGTGACCCTGTTGAGATGGGTGCAAAATACAGCGCAGAGGGTGTTGACGAGCTTGTTTTTTACGATATAACCGCAAGCGCAGAGCGCAGGCAATGCGACATTGAAATGGTGAAGGACATAGCAAAAAATGTGTTCATTCCGTTTTCAGTTGGCGGCGGTGTGCGCAACCTGGAAGATATGCATCAGGTTTTGCTGGCAGGTGCGGAAAAAGTGAGCATCAACAGCCTTGCCGTGCTGAACCCGGAAATAATAGCCGAGGGAGCCAAGGCATTCGGCAACCAGTGCATAGTGCTTGGAATGGATGCAAAGTCTGTCGGAGTTTCGGAAAAAATTCCGAGCGGCTATGAAGTTGTAATTAGAGGCGGGCGTGAATATATGGGTTTGGACGCCGTGGAATGGGCAAAAAAAGCAGAAGATTTGGGTATTGGCGAAATCTGTTTAAACAGCATAGACACAGACGGTGTGCAAAACGGTTACGAACTTACAATCACGGAAAAGATTTCACAAGCGGTTGCTGTTCCGGTAATAGCGAGCGGCGGAGCCGGCGAGCCAAAGCACATAGCGGAGTTGTTCGCAAAAACCCACGCCGAAGCCGCACTCGTAGCTTCAATGGTTCATTTTGGAACATACAGCAT
>JAISSJ010000002.1 GCA_031273195.1 Candidatus Fibrimonas sp. | reverse complement strand
CCCGCTGCGAAATTCACGGCTGTTCTGCGGAGCTTTTGAGCGAAAGGCATTTTTCGCCCTGGAGCAACATCGGGCAATGCCCGGAATGCAAAGGAATAGGTTTGGGCTGCCCTGTATGCAATGGTTTTCAGTTAAGGGACGTAGCTTTGCAGAGCAAGTGGGAAATTTTTTCATGGCTTTCCCTGCATTCAAAAACATTGTTGGAATTGAATAAAGAACTGCCCGATTATTTGAAACGTGTCCCGGAGAGGCTGAAAAACACTGTTTTGGATATTCCCATCAGGATTTCAATATTGTGCGATTTGGGAATAGGGCATTTGAGCCTTGGCCGTTTGGCAGAAACATTGAGCAGCGGCGAAGCTCAAAGAGTTAGGCTTGCAGCACTTTGCACGGGGCATTTGAACGGAGTTTTGCTTTGCATAGACGAACCCGCAAGCGGTTTGCACGAAAAAGATGTTGAAAAACTGTGGAATGCGCTTTTGCAACTGAAACAAAGAGGCAACACGCTAGCAATAATAGAGCATCACCCAAGGATGATAAACCGTGCAGACTACGTCATTGAAATGGGCCCTGGTGCGGGGGAGGAAGGTGGGGAAATTGTAAGAATTGAGAATGGAGAATTGAGAATGGAGAATGGAGGATTAAGAATTGAGAATGGAGAATGGAGAATTGAGAATAATAGTTCAAATATTGATGAGCAGAAAATTCAAAAAAATAATTCTCAATTCTCAATTCTCAATTCTCAATTCTCAACCTGTCCCTTCCTCACCAAAGAAGCGTGGGTATGGGTCGACGGCACGTTCCAAGTTTGCCCAAATCCTGACGCTCGCTTTGGAATGAGGACAAAATTTCCGTTTGGGGATTTTGGAAATTTCGCAACGCAAGAACCTCTGGAAATCTGGAACGGAGAAAAGTACAGGGAATTTTGCGAAAATTATAAGGAGAATCCTATTTGCAAGAACTGCAAGATGAGATGTATTTCTTGATTTGTTTTTTTAGTATGTTACCTACAGAATGAATAAAGCAAAATTTTTTCTCGTGTTGGTGAGCTTAATGCTTGTTTTTGGCATATATATTGTCAATTCCGGCTCCAGTACATCAGTCTCTCTCCAACCTCTCCAACCGATGGGTGATACCACCGTGATTGCATTGAAGGGAACTACAGCAGAGTTTATCGGCAAGAATGTCAATATAATGCAGGATTTTTATTATGGAACGATTGTTGAAATCACCGGCAGCGGAACTTATACTATACAAGGTTCGCTGAATAAAGGCTTTATCTCGGTAACTGAAAAGGGACTTAATGTTACGATTATTTTTAATGGCGTCAATATCGTTAGCAAAAATTATGCCGCATTAGCAAGCTTGAAAAAATCAAAGGTCACTTTGGTACTCGCGGAAAATACGACTAATTCCCTGTCGGATGGCAGCAAAAGCACGGCGAATAGCAAATACTATAACACCTACAATAGCAAAAAGCAACCTAATGCTACCCTGCTGGTGCACAGCGATTTGACAATCAGAGGCTCCGGCAAACTTATCGTAAACAGCAAACTCAGCAATGGAATCGCAAGCCGTGCCAACCTCAAAATTGAAGGCGGAGAAATAGAGGTGAATGCCGATAAAAGCGCTTTGAAAAGCAATGGTGCTATTACCATTTCCGGAGGCTCATTAAAACTCGTTGCCGGCAAAGACGCAATTCAGGCTTCGACCAACTTGTCCATATCCAACGCTGCATTTAAAATTAAAACAGGCGGGGGGAGCAATATTCCCGATATTGCCGGAAGCTCAAAAGGTTTAAAAGCCGCCGCCGATATAACAATAAATTCCGGAACATTCGACATTGACAGCAACGACGATGGTATTCACTCGGATGGCACGTTGACCATCAACAATGGAGAGTTTGCCATTTCCAGCGGAGACGATGCTATCCGTGCCGAAAATCGTTTGACTATCAATGGTGGAATTATAAACATAACAAAATGCTACGAAGGGCTGGAATCTTACGATATAGATTTGAACGGCGGTTTTGTAAAGATAAAATCCTCGGATGACGGAATCAATATTTCAGGTGGCAAGCGAGTTGGCGACGTAGAGCAGATTATAGACGGAACGCTTACAATAACAGGCGGAGAATATTATGCGGAGTCGGAAGGTGATGCGGTGGATTCCAACGGAAATATTGAAATGTCCGGCGGTACGCTTGTCGCATTCGGGCCAACCTCAACCGGCAGCACAGACCGCTCCATAGACTTTGACCGTACCTTTACCATGACAGGCGGTTTGCTCGTTGGTCTTGGCTATACCACCGCCAAGATGAAACCGCCCGCCTCATCCGATACCGCACAATACGCTTTTCTTGCCGCAATAGATGCGGTGCCGACAGGGACGCTTATAAACGTATCTTCGGATTCCGGTGCGGAAGTTGTAACTATCAAAACTTTAGGCAGCACGAGAAGCCTGCTGGTTAGCAGCCCTCTTCTTGGCAAAGGAACCTACAGAATCTCGTCCGGAGGTTCACATTCGGGTTCCGCAAATGCTCTGGGTTTGTATGAAGGCGGAGTTTACTCCGGTGGCTCCGTTGTAAAAACCTTTGCGATAAGCGATATAACAACCAATACTTTTTAGCCGTTGGCTCTTGAGATGTCTTTTCTGATTTGCTCTTTTAAGGCATCTACGCTTTCAAATTTAATTTCATCTCTTAATCTTGTTATGAGTTCAACGCATAATTTTTTGCCGTATAAATCGCCGTCAAAGTTGAGCAAATGTGCTTCCAGGCCAACGGGTCTATTGCCGAGCGAGGGGCGGCAGCCAACATTGATTACGGCTTTATGTTTTTGCCCTTCAAAGGATGCAGTTCCGGAATACACGCCGTTTTTGGGCAAAAGTTTATAGGGCGCAAAAGCCAGATTTGCCGTTGGAAAACCGAGCAGCTTTCCCTGCCCCAAGCCGTGTTCCACAACTCCGCAAAGCGAATAACTTCGCCCAAGCATTGCATTTGCCGAATCCAAATTTCCGTTTTTAAGGGCTTCCCTTATGCGAGAAGAGCTAACCACTTCGCCGCCGAATAAAACCGGATTTATTTCGTAGATGGATAAATTGGGGAAAAACGCTTTTAGGGATTCCGCACTGCCTTTGCCACCTCGTCCGAATCTTTGGTCTAAGCCCAGCACCCAGAGTTTTGCTCCATACTTTTTTACGGCAAATTCCTCTACAAAATAGCGGAATGGCATTGCGAATAAATCCTTGTCAAACTCTTGCAAAACTAGAGGAACTCCGCAATGCTCCATAAATTCTCTTTTTTCTTCATCCAAAGTTAAAAGCTCCGGATGCCCGGGTTCCTGAATTACGTGCCTTGTGTGCGGTTCAAAGGATATTGCGAGATGGGGCATTTCATTTCTTTTTGCCTCCGATTTCAATGCTTCAAAAAGGGCTTTATGCCCAAGATGGCAGCCATCAAAATTACCCAAAACTATGGCAGTCACTTCCTGCTCCTCTAAAATAATCCGCAGCGGACATTCTTTTTTTACCCTCTGCCTGAACTTCCAAAATAGATAAAATCCCATTCCCCGTTCCGGCAAAGACAGCATTTTTTTGAATAAGAATTTCACCGGATTTTAAACCTTTTTCCAGCCCCGAAATTTCCGTTTTTCTGAGAAAAATTTTATGTCCGTTCAGGCTTGTGTATGCACCGGGCCAGGGAGTAAATGCGCAAAGCCTTTTGTGGCTTTGCAATGCGCTCATGTTCCAGTCATTAAGTCCGTCTTCTTTTTTCAGTTTTGGAGCGGGGCTTGCCTGTTTGTGATTTTGCTCCAGTGCGGTAAAATTTCCGCTTTGGAGTTTTGCAAGCGTGTTATCCAACGCCTCGCAGCCGGGGGCTACCATTTTTTTCAACAAAATTTCCGTTGTATCGTTTTGCTCAATCTCTATTTCCCTTTGTTCCAAAACGGGACCGTGGTCCATTTTTTCGTCAAGCAAAAACACGGTTAGGCCGGTTGTTTGCTCGCAGTTCGCTATTGCCCATTGTACCGGAGCAGCGCCCCTGTATTTTGGAAGCAAACTTCCGTGAATATTTATGGCACCGAGCCTTGAAGCTGCCAAAACCTCTTTGGGCAAAATTGAAAAGGCTACAACCACAAAAACATCGGCATTTAATTTTTTCAGTTCTTCTGCAAAGGCAGGGTCTTTAACCGGCAGTTGCAAAACCGGAATATTGGCTTCCAAAGCTGCAATTTTCACGGGTGGCGAATGTAATTCCATTCCACGCCCCACCGGTTTGTCGGGCTGGGTTGCAACGGCTATAACCTGATGTTCGCCTTTAATCAAATGCCTTAAAAATTCGGCGGAAAATTCAGGCGTTCCCATAAATACTATGCGCATGGATTTTACGAATGTAGAAAAAATACGGGTTTATTGGGAAATGCCACGATGTGTGCACCAACACCGTTGCAAAATTAAATCAAATACCCACCCTTCTCCCCGCCCTCCGGCCCCAATTCAATCACGTAATCCGCAAGTCTAATCATATCGGGGTGGTGCTCTACAAAAACAACGGCGTGGCCGGCATTTGAAAGCTCCCGCAAATGGTTCCACAAGGGCTGAATGTCTTGCAGATGCAAACCGGTGGTGGGTTCGTCTAAAAGGAAAACGGTGTTTTGCGAATTTGATTTGTAAAGCTCTGCGGCGAGTTTCAAACGTTGAATTTCGCCGCCGCTCATCGTGATGGTCGCTTGCCCCAGCCTGATGTAGCCAAGCCCTATGTTTTTTAAAATTTGCAGGGGTTTTTCTATTCTCTTTATGTTCTTGAAAAATTCGCAAGCCGCCGCTGCCTGCATATCCAAAATATCCGCTATGCTTTTGCCCTTCCACAAAATGCTCAAAGTCTCGTTGTTATAACGCTTGCCCTTGCACACCTCGCAAAGCTCCCAAACATCGGATAAAAAGTGCATTTCTATTAACCGATAACCCCTGCCCTCACACGCCTCGCAGCGACCACCTTCCTTGTTATATGCAAAACGCCCTACATCATAGCCGCGAATTTTCGATTCCGGCAGTTTGGAAAACAACTCCCGCAGTTTGTCTAAAATGCTCATATAGCTAACCGGCGTTGAACGTGGGCTTGAATTTATGGGGGTTTGGTCTATAAGGCAAACGGGTTTTTTCTTTTTTTCCGCTTCTGCATAAATACACTCCATTAGGGTGCTTTTCCCCGAACCGCTAACACCGGAAATTGCGGTAATCGCTCTGAACGGAATTTTCACGGAAATGTTTTTAAGGTTGTTTTTTGTTAGGTTGTTCAGGGCAAAGCAGTTGGGGAGCGGCGGGAGCGATTTGCAATCTTCAAGTTCCTTTTTTCCGGCTAAATATTTAACCGTCGCACTGAGCGGGAATTTCGCAACGGCCTTTTTGCTTGAGAGTTCTTTGGGTGTTCCCGTTGCTACAACTTCGCCGCCGAATTCTCCCGCTTTGGGGCCTAAGTCTATGATGTAGTCGCTTGCCTTTATAAATTCCAAATCGTGCTCCACAACAACAATGGTGTTTCCCAAGTCTCGCAGCTTATAGAGCGAATTCAAAAGTTTCTTTGTGTCGCTTTGGTGAAGCCCTATGGTGGGTTCGTCCAGCACATAAAGAACGCCTTCCAAGCCGCTGCCTATTTGCCCTGCCAGCCGCAATCTTTGAGCTTCGCCGCCGCTCAAGGATTCGCCTTTGCGGTCTAAACTCAAATACGGAATGCCTACATTTATCAAAAATTCCATTCTGCCCA
>JAISSJ010000142.1 GCA_031273195.1 Candidatus Fibrimonas sp. | reverse complement strand
TGTCTATCCGTTATGAATATTCCCCTGAGTGGAGCACTTATTCGGCCCTGAAAGAGTCAACAACCGCGACTGGGATAAGCGAGTATGTCTCCTTTGTAAATACCGGCACCTCGGTTTGGACACGCTACAAAAGCGGCTCTTTCCCTCTTGTGTACCCAACGCTCTTCTACGGTAAATCCGATAACAGCGGTGCTACAATGACCGTTACTACCGACAAAGGTACCTTAAAGCCGGTTCAGTTGAAACCAACCAAGACACTGAATAGGCGTTTGCTGGCTCCAAAGGCTCGTGAATTGACCGTTCAATTTGATAATGCAGAGTCCATTCCGTTTTACGGCGTGAATTTCTCCGGTGGTTACGGGGTGAACATCGACGATTTTGCGCTCCGGGGCAGTTCAGGCATACCGCTAAGAAACTTCAATGTGAGTTTGATGAATGCTTTTAATAGGGAACTTAAATATGACCTTATAATATTGCAGTTCGGTGCGAACGTGTTAAGTTCAAAAGTAACAAAATACGACTGGTATGCAAGCGGAATGACAAAGGTTGTAAAGCACCTGAAAAAATGTTTTCCTGGTACGGATATTTTGGTTATCTCGCAGGCAGATAAAGCTACAAAATACGGAAAGGAAATAAAAACCGATACTACACTGGCTGCGTTAATCCAGGCACAGGAAAAATATGCTCGCAATACAGGCTCGGCTTTTCTCAATTTGTTTGAATTGATGGGAGGAGAAGGTTCCATGCTCAAGTGGGCGAAAGAGACTCCTTCGCTGGCTGTTTCGGATTATACCCATTTTAACAGCAACGGCGCAAAGAGGATAGCCGAACTCATTTTTGAAAAATTGGAACAGGAATATGAAAAATTCAAAACCCAAAATAATTTATACAGCAATAATACAGGAGACAAGAATGAATAGCAAAATAACAGTTCAATTTGTCTTAACGTTTTTTTGCCTGATGGCAGCCTCCAAAGCATACAGCCAAGTACTGCAATGGGATGAACTGGAACCGTATCCGATAAAAAACGCCTCTCTGCTGTATCCTCTTTTTGAAAAACTCATCCAACTGGAAGAGAAAAAAGATGGGAAAATAAACATTGTTCATATTGGAGATTCGCATATTCAGGCGGATTTTTTCACGAATGCGGTACGCAAGCCGCTGCAACAGCAATTCGGAAACGGGGGGTATGGATTTACTTTTCCTTACAGCCTGAACAGATCCACCGCTTGGCCTTATCGTTTTTCTACAAATGCCGCATGGCAAATTTGCAGGAACAATCAACCCGCAAAATGCGATCCGGGTGCCGAATTCGGATTATCCGGTTATGGATTCAGCACCAGAGCAAAACAGTTTGTTCTCTCGGTGGAGGTTAGTGAGGAACAATATAGATTTAACACGATAAAAATAGTGGCCCCCGTAGCCACATCTTACCGCTTGGCAACGATAGAGGGGAACAAGAAGCCAATGATACATAGTGTGCAGTCGGGCATGGAGATTCACCGGATTAGAAGCGGGGAAACTTTGGACGTCATTGCGAGAAATTACAAGGTTTCCTCAGCGGCCATCAAAAGAGAAAACAACATGAGAACGGACAGAATTTGGGCCGGAAAAAAATTGCGCATCCCCGTCACGATAACGGAAACCAGCGTGGACACATCCATATTTCGCCCGCTTGAATACAAACAGCAAGAACAGTTCGTTTCGGTGTATCATAATCAGAATCCCATTTCGGCAATATACCTGCTTCAGGCCGGAAAGCAGAACCTTTACAGTTTGAACGGATTGATTGTTGAGAATGATGCCCCCGGCCTTATCTATCACGGTATCGGAACAATAGGGTCTATGGCATCCAATTTCAATGCAACTCCATTGTTCTTTGAGCAACTCCCGGTGCTATCGCCCGATTTTGTTATAATATCGTTTGGGACTAATGAATCTTACAGTGATGTTACGGTAGAAGAATTTATTACGCATATGGAACTGTTTATAAATAATATCAGAGTGTTTTGTCCCGATGTTCCTGTTCTTGTAACTACGCCGCCCACTTCGCTCTTGCGCCGTGGCAGGCTGAACAATTATGTTTTGGAATACGCCGATGCCTTGATGCAGAGAGATGATGTTGCGCTGTGGGATTTGTATTCTTTTACCGGAGGGCTTATGGGGGCAAAAGAAAATCCCGCTGCAATACAGATAGCCAGGGACTACATACACTATACTTCCGGTGGGTATATAAATCAAGGAACGGCGTTTGCAAATACCCTCCTAAACGAATATAAACATTACAAACGGAACCGCAAATGACCGCTTTAGATTTAATTTACGACCCTAAATCTCCGTTGCTATTTAACAGCAGTTTATTTTTGGGATTGTTCCTTGCATTTTATCTGGTCTATGTTTTTACCTATAAGTACAACCGTTTCCGTACGGTGTATGTCCTTCTTTTTTCGTTTTTCTTCTATTACAAGGCTGGGGGAATGTATTTTATTTTGCTTGCTACGGCTTCTGTTTTTAACTATTTCCTTTCTAAACTTTTATATGAAACGGAGAATCCGGGAAAAAGAAAAATTTTTATTGTGCTGTTGGTAGTGATAAACCTGGGCATTTTGGCCTATTATAAATACACTAACTTTATTATAGGAAATATCAATGCCGTTTTTAACGGGGATATATCATTTCAGAATATAATATTGCCTATAGGCATATCCTTTTTTATATTTCAGGCCATCAGCTACTCCATAGATGTTTACAGGAGGGAAATTGAACCTGCGCGCAATCTGCTGGATTTCTCCTTTTACCTCTGCTTTTTTCCGCAGTTGGTAGCCGGCCCCATAGTTCGCGCAAAGGCATTTTTGCCGCAAATGTATGAAAAGATTAAACTGTCAAAAGAAGATATGGGCAAGGCGTTTTTTCTTATCATGGCAGGGCTTATCAAAAAAGCGGTTATTTCCGATTACATTTCGCTCAACTTTGTGGACAGAATATTTGACGCACCCAACAGCTACACGGCGATAGAAAATCTATTGGCGGCTTACGGATATGCAATTCAGATTTATTGCGATTTTTCGGGCTATTCCGACATGGCCATAGGCTTAGCGTTGTTGATGGGCTTCAAACTTCCCATCAATTTCCTCACCCCATATAAATCAAAATCGGTTACGGAATTTTGGAAGCGATGGCACATTTCCCTTTCTTCGTGGCTGCGCGACTATCTGTACATCTCGCTGGGCGGCAACCGTAAAGGGAATGTCCGCACCTACGTCAATTTATTTTTAACCATGCTCATCGGGGGATTGTGGCACGGTGCGGCGTGGAGATTTGTTGTGTGGGGCGGATTGCACGGCATTGCCTTGGCTATTGAGCGTATCCTTAAACCATACATAAAAATACCGCAAAACGCATTTACACGTATCATCGGCGTAATCTTAACTTTCCATTTTGTAATGTTCGCATGGATATTTTTCCGGGCGCAGGATTTTAGTACGGCGATGGAGCTTATCGGGAAAATAGGGCAGTTAAGTTTTAAGGCAGAGTATTGGCTCTCGGTGATAACCGTATATAAAAATGTGCTGATTGTGCTGCTGGCCGGGTTTATTATGCACTTTTTGCCGGACAGGTTTGCGCAGTGGTCGCAGAAGATTTTTATCGCTATGCCGATTCCCGCCAAGGCCATAATAATCGGGTTGGTTCTGTGGCTGGTGTATGCAACGGCATCCAGCGAAGTTCAGCCGTTCATCTATTTCCAGTTTTAGTTCTCATTATGGCCATTGTCTATATTTTTTTTCTATATTCCTCAACGTGTTTAATGAGATTCTAGATTTCAAACTTTTTGGCGTGGTAGATGTCCGCTTTTCGGATATTATAGATATATTTCTCATTTCCTGTATAATATACTGCTTTTTCCTGCTTTTCAAAGGAACTCGTGCCGTTCAAATGTTCTTTGGCGTAGTGCTAATAGTCGCCGTGTGGTTTTTCGCACTGCTCTTTGACTTGCGAGGGCTTGCATGGCTAATAGGAGGCCTGGGAGCCTTGGGAGTTGTGGCCATAGTTATAGTTTTCCAGCCGGAAATACGCGGAATGCTCACAAGAATAGGCCAAATAGCCAATGTCTTCAGCATAAAAACCATATTCTTCAAATCCAGCGGCCTAAACGAAATAACCAACAAAATAGTGGAAGCCATCCTGGAATTGCAGAAAAAAACCCACGGAGCCTTGATTGTGCTCGAAAAAAGGGTGGGCTTAAAATCCTATATGGATTCCGGAGAAACAATAAACGGGGAATTCTCAAAAAAACTCCTTTGCACGCTCTTTTACCCCGGAACCCCATTGCACGATGGCGCAGTGGTAATCTCAAGGGACAAAATCCTGGCTGCTGGCTGCGTGCTGCCCATGCCCACAGGAGCCGCTGCCGCCGAGCTTTCAGGGGGAATGCGCCACAGAGCCGCCAAAGCCCTAGCCGCCGAAACAGATGCCCTTATAATAGTGGTGTCCGAGGAAACCGGCTACATATCCATAGCTTATCGCAACAGCTTCCGCACACGGCAAAGCAAAAAGGAACTGGAAGAAGAGATAAAACGCCATTGGAAAGAGCTTTATGAAGACTGAAAAGGAAAAAGACCGTCGCCGCTTTTGGGCGATGGTAATAATAATATTTCTGCTGCTGCTTTTATTCATCATTTTCCGGTGCCAAATAAGCGAAAGGAACGAAAAACTCGCCGCAGAACAGCAAGAAGCCTTCAGGCGGCAAGCCTTTGAACAGGCAGTAGAAAAAGCCCAGAGAATAGCGGATTCAATTAAAAGAAGGGCGGATTCAATCAGGGAAGATTCATTGAGTAGAACGGCAAATGATACGGTGGGGGAAGTTTCCCCCTCGCCTGCAAAGCGAGCTTTTCCGGCTACCCCCTCTGCGGGGGGCACCCCCGCAACGCCCCCGGAAGCAGAGGAGCAGCCACTTGAGGCTGCCCCAGCACGTAAGGATTCGTTGCCGCCGCAACCGTCTATTTTGCCTCCGCCCGGGCGTTATTACAAACCTGTGAATTTGCGTGTTGAATGTGGGGAACCCAAATGCGAAACGGAAATATCCGTTGGAGATTCATTGAATGCTGTAAAGGGCAAAATTGAGAATTACAATAAAACCGGCAAGGTCTATTTCAGGGCTACCGATTCAGCCGGGAATGCAAGCTCTTGGGGAGCCGCCTCCTATGACATGGCCAGCGACAATAACTGCTCTGAAAACTCTTATCCCGTTCCGGTTAAGGGAAAAACCGTTTGCGTGGATGCCTATGAATTCCCTAACAAGGCCGGCGAAAAGCCTCGCAATATGGTTAGCCAGAGCGGGGCAAACCGCCTGTGCGAAGGCGCAGGCAAAAGACTCTGCTCCACAGAGGAATGGCAAGCCGCATGCAGAGGCAACTCCAATTCGCGCTACCCTTACGGAAATTCCTACAATCAAACAAAATGCGCAACCGATTTGAAGGCTGCAAAAGAACCTAGCCGCTCCGGCTTTGCCGAGCACTGCCGCAGCTACTACGGCATGTACGACATGAGCGGCAATTTATGGGAATGGACAAGCACTCCTGCGCAGAGGGAGGGTTTGTTTTTGGTAGCGGGCGGCGCATGGAACACTCAAAACGCCAGCAGTTGCGCAGAAACCAAATTCAGCTTTTACCCGCAGAACGAATACCCGTTTGTAGGGTTCAGGTGTTGCTTATAACCTTGTTTCTGCCCGCTTGCTTTGCCTTGTAAAGCGCATTGTCCGCAGCGGAAATAAAGCTGTCAATAGAACTGCTTTGCACGGGTACTTGCGTATTTACGCCAACGCTCACGGTTACAGCGGTTTCCTTTTCAATATTTGCACGTATGGCTTCGGCTACTTTCAAAGCCCCATTGGAACTGGTATTGGGCAATAATGCTACAAATTCCTCCCCGCCCCAGCGCGCTATAAAATCGCTGGAACGCTTTACCGTTTGCTCAAGTTTTTTTGAAACAGCCTTTAAAACCGCATCGCCTTCCTGATGCCCGTAGGTATCATTATACAATTTAAACATATCCACATCAAGTATCAAAAAGCTGAGTGGCAACTTGTCTCTAATGGCCCTGCGCCATTCCAAATTCAACTGATTGTCAAAATTGCGCCTGTTAGGTATATTTGTCAACTGGTCGGTCATGCTCATGTGTTCAAGCAATTTTTGCTGTTCGTAAAGCTCGGCGGTGCGTTCCCGCACCAGCCTTTCCAGCCGTCTTTCTTCGGTCAAATTCCTTTGGTACAAAACAAGCAGAAGAACAATTACGGAGAAAAACAAAACCGATACACC
Source organism: Candidatus Fibrimonas sp. (assembly GCA_031273195.1). Classification (GTDB taxonomy): domain Bacteria; phylum Fibrobacterota; class Fibrobacteria; order Fibrobacterales; family Fibrobacteraceae; genus Fibrimonas. The sequence goes on along the minus strand of JAISSJ010000142.1, from coordinate 6,568 downwards.
CACAAGCCACGGCAACCGCGACTGTGCCACCTTTACCCTGTAGTCATAGGTTTTGCGCGTCCACCTTCCGGAAGTTTTTTGAACATCCATATGCTCAAGTGCCTTATCTACAATTGAACGCAGAAGAATTTCGTTTTTGTTAAAGCCCAAAAACGATTCAAAAGGATGGTCAAAAAGAATATTTATCTTGTAGCCGGGAAGCTCCATATAATTCGTTAAAACCAAAAGCAGATTTTGGCTTGCCATCACCATCTCTATCTCATCACGCTCCAAAGCACCAAATGCATCATCCGTGTTTTCATATTCCACAATACCGGGGTGGTTCGGAAACCAGGTTCTAAACAGTTCCGAATGTGCCGTATTCCTGAACAAACCTACCTTCATGTGCAAAACTTCATTGATGCTCACGTCGTGGAGACTTTTCTTTGATATAAGAGCGTATTTATCTTGCAAAAGCGAATTTTTAGGCCACAAAAAACGTTCCAGCCTGTCTTTTGATGGAATAAGCTCGGATATTATAGACGCTTTTCCTTCTTCAAGCATTTTCAGCAGCTCCGGCCATTCGGCGAACTGGTCATTGGCCCGCTCAAATGAAATTCCCGTGAGCATTTCAATTTCTTCCAATATATCAAAGACTACTCCCTGCCACTGATTTTCGTGCGTATTGTAAAAGCTCATGGGATAATTATCAAATTCCGCCGCAAAAAACACAGTGGGATGCGTGCGTATATATTCGCGTTCTTCATCGTTAAAGCTATACTTGAAAAGTTTATGCTTCATATATTCCCTATGCCCCTTGCTATACATTTCCGTTAAGTGACGAAGGCTTTCGCTCTGCACCATCTTTTGCACAACCGATATAATGGGTTCAAGTTCCGGATTTTGCGTACTCATGGAAACCGGGTTGTAAATTAACGGAAGAAAATCCTTGACTATCACATCATCGTAAACGTCAAAGACGGCCTCTGCGGAACTCTCATCAAAAAAAACATCAACCCGGCCGTTTTTAAGCATATCATGAACTTCATTATAATCGGAAACAAAGAAAATTTCAATCTTATCGCTGAGAAACGGGGAAACATCATTCACCGTGGTGACGCCCTCTAAAAAGGCATATCGCAACGGACGTGATTCCGCAATTTCCGGGAGGGGCAAGGCGTTCTTTATTCGAAAGTGTTTTACAGAACGCTCGGCAATGGAGTTAGTCATGTAATAGGTTTTGCGGCGTTCCTGCGTAGCCGTCAGTTCGCCTGTAAAGTCTATGCTGCCGTTTTCAAGCCCGGCCATCAATTCACTCCATTCGTAAATTTCCGGTTTAAATGGTATTCCGAACAAATGGCCCAGATATTCGCAAAACAAGGCGGTAAACCCGCTGATTTCACCGTTTTGCCTGTAAAAGGCTTCGGTACCTTCATTCATTCCGTAAATAAAATTAGTTCTTTTTTCTCTAAGTGTTTCTATAGCCTTTATCTCTTCCTGCGTTACGCCCGGAATTTGCCTAAAAGAGGAGTATTTGGGCAATTCGCTGGATTGTATTTCCGCAGAATTTCCGCAGGAAAGCATTAGAAGGGATATAGCTATAATAAATATAATCACAATGGAAAATATAGTAAACAGCTAACTGCCGGCCGCCCTGATTAGCCTGTCGTTGATAGCATTGCCAAGGCCTGCTTGGGGCAATAGGGTTACATAAATTCCGCTGAGCCTGCATGAGTCAAATTTGTGCAGCATTCCATATAAATTCGCTGCCGCCTCTGTTGGATTCCCGCTTTCCGAGAGGTTTAAAATTTTGGCAAAATCCTTTGAATTTGCCGGTAATTCCCCAAAAGCCAGCAAACCCGAATTAGACGGAACTTCGCTAGGCAACTCAATATAAAGCGGAGTGTTAGGGCTGTAGTGCTTTTGCAATAAACCGGGGGAAACTATGCCTGTTTTTTTTGGTTGAGAATTGAGAATTTGGAGTTGAGAGCTGTTGAGCAACTCCGCTATCATTTCGCTTGTCACTGCTCCGGGCCTGTAAATCACAGGCATTTCGTTTTCAAAGCCCACCACCGTGCTTTCCACCCCTACTTCGCAAACTCCCCCATCTACAATGCCGTCTATTCGGCTGCCCAACTGCTCTAGAACATGCTCCGGGCTTGTTGGGCTTATATGCTGAAACATATTCGCGCTTGGAGCCGCAAGGGCAAACCCGGCTAGTTTTATTATGTCCCTTGCCATCTGTTTTTTCGGCATTCTAATGGCAACAGCAGAAAGCCCGCCTGTGGTTAAATTCGGAACATTTTCTTTTTTCGGCAAAATCATGGTCAAAGGCCCCGGCCAAAATTTTTCCGCCATCAGCCTTGCGCTTTTTGGAACTTCCGCAGCCAGGTTATCAAGCTCCTCAAACTCCGCTATATGCACAATCAACGGGTCAAAAAAAGGGCGTTCTTTTGCCGCAAAAATTCTTGCAATAGCGGTTTCGCAAAAAGCATTTCCGGCAAGTCCATAAACCGTTTCCGTTGGAATTGCCACTATTCCGCTCTTTTTTAAAATTTCCGCAGCTTCGTCCAGTGATACGTACATTTACCTTCAATTTAGAAATTTACTACCTTCCCCCAATGTTCTCCCCCGAAGACGTTAAGCACATGACGCTCGCGCTGGAACTGGCAGAAGAGGCTGCTGCAAACGGCGAAGTGCCTATAGGCGCAGTTATCGTGCAGAGCGGCGAGCAAATTGCCTCAGCAAAAAACAGAATGGAAGAACTGTGCAGCGCAACTGCCCATGCGGAAATTCTCGCGATTAACGAGGCGGGGCAAAATCTAAAGAACTGGCGGCTAGACGGCGCAACCCTTTATGTTTCGCTTGAACCATGCCACATGTGCTGGGGCGCGATTAAGAACAGCCGGATATCGAGGGTTGTGTTTGCTGCCAAAGATATGCGAAAAAAAGAACCGGAAACATGGGACATAACCGTTGAAGACTCCCTTTTGGAAAAAGAGAGCACGGAAATTTTGCAAAAATTTTTTCGCAACGTTCGCAGAATAAAAAACGATTCGGGAAATAAGGGACTAGGAGAGCCTGGCTCTCAAATTCTCTACAATTGAATACGGTAAATGCTGTTCGCCGAGCAAAGTGGTGCCTTCGTAGTGAAAATCGCTGCCGCCAGTTTCAACAAGCCCGTATTTTTGGGCAATCTTCTTATATTTCTTTATATTCTTTGCCGTTTTATAATTATACACCTCAATGCCTTCTATACCCCACTCCACAAGCTTGGGAATCAAATCATCCGCTTTTGTGTATTCCGGGTGAGCCATCACCGCAAGACCTCCGGTTTTTTTTATCAGAGAAATAGCTTCTTCAGAGGCCATGCCTATAGGCGGAGAATACGCAGGCGCGCCTTCCTTTAAATAACGGTCAAAAGCCTCCGAAATAGTACGGATATGCCCCATGGTAACCATAGCCAAAGCGATATGAGGCCTGCCGATGCTAACTCCGGTGCAAAACTGCTCCACCAGACTGTATTCTATGTCTATCCCCAATTTACGCAGTTTTCCAAGGCTTTCCCTGACCCTATCCTTGCGCCTCTCGTGCTGAATGCCCAAAGCCGCCGAAAATTCCGCATTTTGAATATCGCAAAAATAACCCAGTATATGAATATCCCTCCCCTTATCCACAGAACTGATTTCAATGCCGGGGATAAGCTCCATCCCCATGCTCTCCGCTATTTGGGGCGCAGTGGCATAAGCGGCAAAAGTATCGTGGTCCGTTATTGAAACGCAGGAGATGTTTTTAGACGCCGCCAATTTCAAAAGAGCCTCTACCGTAAGCATTCCGTCAGAGTGAAGAGTGTGTAAGTGCAGGTCTATATTTTTATTCATTACTACCCTCAAGGGGAATTGAACCCCTGTTCTGGGATTGAAAGTCCCATGTCCTAACCTCTAGACGATGAGGGCAACGCAGAAAAGCAGTATAAATATAGCAATAAAAGGGGAATTTGTCAAGGGATAATAAATATTCCCTTGCAAAACCTCTTTTTATTTTCTATATTTTCCTCTATGAAAGCAGAACATATAAATCCGTTTCTAAAATCTACCATAGAGACATTCAAAACTATGGTCGGTTTAACAGTTACGCCCGGCAAGCTTTATTTGCGCAAAGAACCCGGCAACGCAGACATTTCCTCTGTTATAGGGCTTTCCGGCGATATAAGAGGTGCTGTTGTAATGGCATACCCTGTAGCCACAGCTCTGAAGTTAAGCTCAAAATTTCTTGGCGAAGAAATAAAGGAATTAAACGCAAGCGTTGCGGACTGCATAGGTGAAATATCCAATATAATTACAGGTTTCGCAAAAAAAGACTTGCAAACATTGCACTTGTCCATATCCTTGCCCAGCATTGTGCGCGGCCAAGGACATGTAGTTGATATGCCAAAAGAAGCTCCCGTTATGTGTGTCCCTTATGATAGCGAAATCGGCAGCTTTATTATGGAAGTCAGCATGGTTGACAAATAACTTAACTCAGGTGAGGTAAAGAATGAAAATATTATTGGTAGATGACTCTTCAACAATGCGCCGCATTCAAAAGAATACGCTTGCATCCCTTGGCTATACAGACGTGCTTGAAGCGGAAGACGGGGCAGATGCTCTGGAAAAACTCCGCCAGAACCCGGATGTTCAGCTCACGCTTATGGACTGGAACATGCCGAATATGACCGGCATTGAATGTCTGAAAGCGATAAAAAGCAACCCTGCTACCAAAGCTATTCCGGTTATGATGGTTACGTCCGAGGCGGAAAAAGCCAAGATTGTCGAAGCCATTCAGAATGGAGCCTGCAATTATCTGGTGAAGCCTTTTGAAGCGGCTGCCCTAAAGGAGAAGATTGAAGGTATTGTTAAGTAGCAGCCAGCGATATTCGGAGCGATTATGTCTTATGTTTATATAGACGGTACGTTTTACGAAAAAGAACAGGCCAAGATTTCGGTGTTTGACCATGGTTTTCTTTACGGAGACGGCGTATTTGAGGGTATCAGAGCCTATAACGGCATGGTATTCCGTTTGACCGAACATGTGGACAGGCTATTTGACAGCGCAAAGGTTATAGCGCTCAATCCGGGTATTTCCAAAAAGGAAATGGAAGAGATAATCATCAAAACCTGCATAAAAAACAGCATTAGAGACGGTTATATGCGCCCCATAGTGAGCCGCGGCTGTGGAGATTTGGGCTTAAATCCCTATCTCTGCAAAAAACCCAGCATTATCTGCATAGCAGATAGGATTTCCCTTTACCCTGCGGAAGATTACGAAAACGGCTTGAAAATAATAACAGTAGCCACTCACCGCAATTTTAACGAGAGCCTCAACCCGAGGGTCAAATCCTTAAATTACCTGAACAATATAATGGCAAAGATTGAGGCCGTGCAAAGCGGGGTGAAAGAGGCTTTGCTACTCAATCCTCTGGGCTACGTTGCCGAATGCACAGGCGACAATCTGTTCATAGTTCGCAAGGGAAAAATTTACACGCCCTCCGTGCAAAGCGGTTCTCTTGACGGAATAACCGCCGCTGCAGTTGCGGAGCTTGCGGTTAAGAAAGGCTTTGAGGTTATCTCCGGGCTAATGAGCCGTTTTGATATTTGGACTGCAGACGAGTGCTGGCTCACAGGCACCGCCGCCGAAATGATTCCTGTGACAAGCGTTGATGCCCGCCCCATTGGAGACGGCACAGTCGGCCCGGTTTACAAAATGCTTTTGGCAGACTTCAAGCATCTAACCGAGACCACCGGAACGCCGATAGCTTAGTTTATCTCCCTCTGGGAGTAAGCGTATATTCATCAACTTTGGCATTGTCAATGGAGCCATAAGTTGTCGCCTTAATTGTTCTGCCGTTTACCTCAAATATCGTGTAATTGGGCGTGTAATTAGGGGTGTAATCATATCTATCCTTGCCTTGCACCCAATAATCCACCGACAACGGTATCTTATTCGTGTCTATAGCGCCGTTAAAAGACCCAATCTTACCCCTGACTTTGCCAAATTCCTTCCAGCCCTTCGTCCCGTCTCTGAGCACCGGATGTTCTTCGGTATAGTCGCTTACGTACTCGTTTGAAGCGGGTTCGAGAATAAAAAACGCCGGATAGAACTTCCCGCCGCTTGCCGTCGAAACGGTTAAATAGATGGCGCCTTTCCCGTCGGTGCTCCTGACGCTGTGGCCTTTGGCGTTGTCCCATTTCATAAGGTGGCTTCTGACGAGTATATGGTCGTGACCGGTAAGAACCACGTCCACGCCGCTTTCGGTAATCATCTTTTCGAGGCCGGCTTTCACGTAATATTCCATTTCCTTGTCGCAGGCGTGGCTTGAGATGCTGGTCGTGGATTTGTGGTACGAGACCATAAGCCAGTCGTATTGTCCAGCGTGGGCGGCTTTGGCGGCGTCCATGGTTTTCTTGTATTTAGCGATGTAACTGTCCGCGTCTGACTGTTTTTGCGGAAACGAACCGGTATTAAGTACCACCACAAGGATATTATTGTAGAGATAGTAATAGTTGATGCCGCCGCTGTATATATCGTAAGAAGAAGTAGAAGTCATATT
>JAISSJ010000140.1 GCA_031273195.1 Candidatus Fibrimonas sp. | reverse complement strand
ATCTATTTCTATCACAGAAAAGATTACGATTCCGCAATAGCGGACTTTACAAAAGCCGTAGAATGTTGCGGGCAAAGAGGCTGCAAAGCGTGTGCAAAAGAATTCTATATGCGTGGGCGGGCTTATTTGATAAAGGGTGATTATTATAACGCAGTTAAAAGTTTCATAACGGCATTGAAAGAACTGCTTTTGTATATTCTAATAACTTTAAAATTTAAATGCCGCACACTGATAAAATAACGACACTTATTGCCACAATTTTCTATATTAACGAAAAATGCAAACAAGGAGTTCATTATGGCAACAGCATCGGATGCAGAAAAAGACACAGACGCCAAGCTGTATTTTGAATATGGCGGCCAAACATATAAAGCTGTTCAAATCGGCACTCAAATTTGGATGGCCGAAAATTTGAACTACAAAGCCGAAGGCAGTAAATTTTACGATAACAGCGTGGACAACGGCGCAAAATACGGCCGGTTGTACAATTGGGAAACGGCTATGAAGGTATGCCCCCAAGGCTGGCACTTGCCTACAAATGAGGAATGGGATAAATTGTTCCGCTTTGTTGATGGCGACACAGGCTCAAAAAGCCCTTACAAAAGTGAAAAGGCTGGCAGACATCTTAAAGCGGCTAGCGGTTGGAATTCCCATATGGGAGCCGGTGGCGACGGCACGGACGAGTTCGGGTTCTCGGCTCTGCCGGGCGGCAGCGGCAACTTGGATGGCAGTTTCAGCAATGTCGGCAGCAACGGCCTCTGGTGGAGTGCCAGTGTGAGCAATATCAGCAACGCTTGCTACCGGTACATGAGCTGCAACAACGACCGCGCCTACTGGAGCCACGGCAACAAGTCTGACCTGTATTCTGTTCGTTGTCTGAAGGACTAATGCGAAGCCCGTCAAACTTATGAGAAATAGCGACAATCATTGTCGCCAAGCAAATCTATATTGATAATATGAAACGATGGAGACTATATGCTTGATTTTTCGGAATTCTTTACCAGAGACCAGGACTGGACAATGACACGATCTTTTCGTGATTTTGAACCGGATTACTATGCTTGTCTCTATTTAATCACAATACAAAATCAAAAAAAGCAGTTTCAAATGGAAGATTCCTTTTATAGCGGATTTTTAAATTTTCTCGGAACAAATGGCTTGAAAGCGGCAATAAATTGCATAAAACAGCGTTTTCGCAAAAAAGTCGTAGAAGAAGATAAATTATATCCTGCCTGGAAATCTATATACGAGCTTCTGAATTTCCAGCAATGGAATTTCGTGCTGGCATTCTTAATAAAATTAACTGCCCGCAAGATGCAAAGGCCTGAAAAATCCGTTTTTGAAAAACGCCTGGACTTGCTCTGCGAAACGCTGAATTTATGCGACACGAATAAAGAAATCCTGCGGTTCTTGTACTTAAACGATTACAGTGAACCGGTAAAAACTCTATATGACAAAATAACCGAAGCCATAAAAACTTCTAGAAGCAGAATAAGCTATGCCGTAATAGGCCTACTCACAAATTATTCCGAAGAAACTGTTTTGGAAGCCATATCCAAAGAACGTGGGCTGATAAATTTAAATATTTTGAGCGGCACCGAAAGAGATGGCATCGGCATTCCCTTTGAAATAAGAAGATACTTGAAGGGGCTTGGCTCCGATAATTTTGTAGATATTTATGCCAAGAGCGATAATAAAAATGCCCTGCATCTGGAAAAATTTGACTGCCAAAAAGAGGCAAACTATATCATAGATTCAATATCCATGCACCAAAACGACAAATCCTTGCATTTTCTGCTTTACGGAGTGGAAGGCACAGGCAAAACCGAACTCGCAAGAACAATAGCCGCAAATGCAAATTGCGAACTTCTGGATATTGGGCGGGGCGTTAAAAAGCAGACGCTTGAGGAAAATGACGATGTCAGGAATCAGTTGAAAAAATTTCGCATAAGGGCGTTGACCATTGCGGAGATGGCGCTTAGAAACAAAGGCAATCTAATTCTGATGGTTGATGAGGCAGACCTTTTGCTGAACTTTTTTGAAAAAGGTGTTTTAAACCAAATACTGGAAGATACACGGCTTCCGGTGATTTGGATTAGCAATGACCTGCACTTTGTTGAGAAATCCAGCTTGCGCCGCTTCAATTTCAGCATAAAATTTAAAGCCAACAACGAAAGCATGAGATTCAGAATTTGGGAAAGCGTGGTGGAAAAGCACGATGCCGGGAAAATTTTCACACCAGAACGCATAAAAACTTTGGCGACAAAATATGACGCCAATCCGGGCGGGATAGAACTTGCGGTATCCAGCGAGATGCAGTTTGTGAAAAACGGAAAGCAGGAAGAGGTGGCGGAGCTTGTGCTAAAACAGCATTTGGAACTTTTGCACACGCCGAATAATAATAAAAATATGCAGAGCCGTGCCCCGAAATATGATGAAAGCGTTTTGAATGTTCAGGGAATTGAAAATGCCATGTATGCCGCAAAATGCTATGCGGAGTGCCTGAAAAACAAGGAAACCGAAAGCAACTGCACAATGCTTTTGTATGGCCCGCCCGGAACAGGCAAAACGGAATTTGCAAGGCATTTGGCACGGCTCAGTGGTTTGACCTTCAAGGAAATAAGCTATGGCAAAATATCGTCATGCTATGTTGGGGAAACGGAAAAACGGCTGGCGGAGGCGTTTGAAGAGGCATCAAAGGAAGGAGCATTGCTCTTTATTGACGAGGCGGACAGCTTGATTTCCGACCGGAGAAATGCGAATCATTCTTGGGAAACCACGCAGATAAATGAATTTTTGATTCAGTTGGAAAACTGCAAATGCCTTGTTGTATGTTCTACGAATTTTCAGGGCAAACTGGATGCGGCGAGCAATCGCAGGTTTCATTTTCACTTGAGATTTGATTATCTGAAAAAAGACGGCATTTTGAAGATGGCACAGAATTTTTTCCCGGAATTTGAACAGGAGCGATGGGGCGAACTCTGCAATCTGGAATGTCTTGCCCCCGGCGATTTTTACGCTGTGCATAAACGCTTGCAATGGCTACCGAAAAACGAACTTTCGGTTTCGCTTGTTACAAAGGAACTCCGTGAAGTTGCCTTTGCAAAAGAACCTTATGGGAACAGGCGGATTGGGTTTTAGAATATTTCTAACTTTTCCTCTATGCACACAGACACCCTAAAATGGCAGAGAATGCTCGCTATATACCGGTTTTTCATCAGGAAAAAGGGCAAGCCGCAAATGGTTAAGGATGTGGAAATTTCCCTGCAAAATTCAGGTATTGAGATTTGCACCAGAGATACCCAGCGCGACTTGGCGGAGTTGAAGGATAACGGCATTTTGGAAGCCATTGGCTCCGGCAAGAATTTACGGTATAAAATTCCCGCTGTGCAAGCCATAGATTTTTACGGCGAGTTAAACGAAAGCGATATTTTTTCTTATTTGCTCATGTCCAGGATTTTATTTTGGATGTTCGGCGAAAGCATAAATATGGAATCGCTGGAAAAGGCTATTTCCGGCAGTTCGCAGAAAGCT
>JAISSJ010000082.1 GCA_031273195.1 Candidatus Fibrimonas sp. | reverse complement strand
GCCGTGCGGTGTGGGGTCGGGGGGGGGTGGGGGGGGGGGGGGGGGGGGGGGGGGGGGGGGGCCGTTTTGGGGGCGGTGACGATTGTAGAGACAAGGCATGCCTTGTCTCTACGGTATGTATTACGGTCACAACCAACCGCAATACCGTAACCGATGCCATCAACCGTAACGTGCCGTGCACCGCCGTACAGGGTCTGCACCGCAGGGTCGTTTGCCATATTTTTGCCAATATACACCATTTATGGAGGTAATGTAGAAAAATCGTAGGGGCAAACCTGCGTGTCTGCCCTGTTTGCGATGACCGCCGCCACCGTAGGGGCGTTGCCCGCAACGCCCATGTGCAACGAAACGCCGCATATTTTGCGAATATCGTGGTGAAATGGCGGAAATCGTTGCACAGGGGCAGACATCACGGCAAAACGGGCAGACACGCAGGTCTGCCCCTACACACATGGGTATGATAACCGACCATTTGGGTAATCGCACACAGGGCGTTGCGGGCAACGCCGTTTGCAAAACCTGCCATCATTGCAATCATAATTATTATATTTTGCACAAATTTATTTCATTTCAACAACAGGAGACGTTCCGTGAATAGAATTTTGATATGTTTTTTAGGTGCATTTCTTTTGTCTTCGGCCTATGGCAACCCCGCCGCCGAAGCTAAATTCCGCCTTAGGGCTGCGCAAATTGCCGATTCAATGAATATCAAAACATTGGCGGCACAGGTTATCCTCACCGCAGCGGAGGGGAAAGCTACGCTTACCGAGAGAACCCGCAACCTTCTTACCGACATCCCGGCTGGCGGAATTGTGCTCTTTGGCTATAATCTCACGCAAAACCCGGAAGAAAACCGCATATTCATCGAAAAGCTATCCGGTTTTGTGAACGGCATAACGCTGCCACCTTTTATCGCATCTGACCAGGAAGGCGGCTCGGTTCAGCGTATCAAAGGAAAAGCGGCTCTGCCGCCGCCGCTTTCATATTGGGAAAGGTTGAAAAACAATAGCACGGACACGGTGATTTACGCAGTTGAGCAGGAAGCCAACCTGGCGGGGCAGGAACTGAGACGCATTGGCATTACACTGAACCTTGCACCTGTGGTGGAAATACTCACGGCTAATAATAAGGCTTTTCTCAAAGACCGCTCTTATGGGCCGGATAAGGCTTTTGCCGTAGAAGCCAGTGCCGCTTTTATTCGGGGCATGGGAAGCAGCGGGATTGCCTCCACTTTGAAGCATTTTCCGGGTAGTTCCGCCGTTGACCCGCACTATCACAAGACCGTGATGGCCGTGTCGGAGGCGGAATTGGAAATACTGTTGGGGCCTTTCAGGGAACTGATACGCAAAGAAATGCCGGCTTCAATAATGGTATCTCACATCATTATCCCGTCTTGGGACAGCATACCGCTCACTCGTTCCCCTATAGCGGTAAAATACCTGCGGGAAATGGGTTTCACAGGCATGATTATTGCGGATGATTTTGCCATGGTAGCTGCGGGTGTATCCCCAGAGGTTGGCGTGGTGGAGGCTTTGGCTGCCGGAGTGGATATGATTATAGCCTGGCCAAAGGATTTGCAAAAAATCTACACGGCAATACTTGTTGCGCTTGAAAAAGGAACGCTTTCCACAGAACGGGTGAAGGAGGCCGCAAAGCAGGTGATTTATCAAAAGATTCGGTATGGGGTTGTGAAATAATTTCTACATTACCCCTCTATGGCCACGCAAATTCCTCTGTGGATAATACCGTTTTTTCCCTTGCTGGGAGCCTTAGCACTTGGAGCAATAGCTCTAACACGCACCAAAAGCGAACAGCCTGCGCCGGAAGGTTATATAGGTGCGCTTGCGGTTTCCTTTCCCTTTATTTCTTTTATAGCAACGGTTATGTTTGCAATAGAGATGCCCCGCGATGGAGTTTACACGGAAACTTTGGGCAGTTGGATTTCCATCGGCAGCTTTCAAGTGTCTTTCGGCTTTTTATTTGATTCCCTGACCAAAATAATGCTCCTGTTCGTGACAGGCATAACAACCTTGATTGTCCTTTACTCCATTGGCTACATGAAAGGGGATGTTGGCTACACTCGGTTTATGAGCTACTTGAACCTGTTTTTGTTTTCAATGATAGTCCTTGTGCTTTCGGATTCCCTGCCGCTAACGTTTTTGGGCTGGGAAGGCGTGGGGCTTTGCTCCTACCTGCTCGTGGGTTTTTGGAACAAGGATTTGCTCAACTGCAAGGCGGCTAACAAGGCCTTTTTGGTAAACAGAGTTGGAGACGTAGGCTTTTTGCTCGGTATGTTCACCCTCTTGGCTTTGGGTGGAACATCTCTTTTGAATTATGCTAATTTGAATGAAGCTTTGTCCGGTGGCTCATTAGCGCACGTTTCTTTCGCTCGTGAATTGATAATAATAGCGGCGTTCTTTTTGTTTTTTGCCTGCACCGGGAAGAGTGCGCAAATACCCTTGCTAACATGGCTCCCGGATGCGATGGCCGGCCCCACTCCCGTTTCTGCCCTTATACATGCGGCTACAATGGTGACGGCGGGCGTTTACCTGATGGCAAGGCTCTCTGCGCTCTTTGCCTTTGACCTGTTTTTTTCGGTTATTGTGCTTTTAGTAGCTCTTGCAACCGCTCTTTGGGCTGCGATTGCCGGCTTGCTTCAGCACGATATTAAAAAGATTTTGGCGTATTCAACAATTTCGCAACTCGGATTTATGTTTATGGCTGCGGGTGCCGGTGCTTATGATGTTGCCATATTCCATGTGTTCACCCATGCGTTCACAAAAGCGGCTTTGTTCTTGGGTGCCGGTTCGGTTATACACTCTTTGGGCGGCGAGCAGGATATTCGTAAAATGGGCGGCCTCGCTTTTAAGCTCCCCTCAACATTTTTTATTATGCTCATAGCGTGGGCAAGTTTAATAGGTTTGCCGGGCCTCGCTTGTTTTTGGAGCAAGGATTTGATTTTGGAGAGCATCTATAGCGCCCCCATGCTCTATTACACAGCCCTCTTTACCGCCATATTGACCGCTGTTTATATGACCCGCCTGATGGTGCTGGTATTTCTCGGCAAGTTCAGAGGGAGCAGCCATACTGCGGAGCATATGCACGAATCTTCCATTGTTATGCAGGTTCCCATGTGGATTTTGGCAGCGGGTTGCATTTTGGCTGGCTATGCCCCATTGACCAACGAAAACCATCACACGGATATATTTGTTATCCTGGCATGTTGCGGCGGGACTATAGTTGGGCTTTCGTTTGCGGCGGTTTATTTCAGCAAAAAAATTCCAAGATACCCCGGACACAATGAATTGGTTGGCTTTGCTCGAACCTGGACTTTTCTGTTTGACAAACTGCATTTTTTGCTTGGAATTTTGCCGGCCCGCATAGCCATGTCTATTTTAGACCCGGTGAATAGATTTTTGCGAATTACAATGATAGTCATAGGCGCAATACCTGTAATTTGCTCGGAAGGTTTGCGATTTATGCAGGTGAATAAATTGCGGGTGCAGCTTGCGCTTTCTGTAATTAGTTCGGTTATTTTGGCTTATTGGCTGGTGTTTTTTATCAGGTGAAATTCATGTTAATATCAATTTTGCTCATTCTGCCCTTTGTTTGCTCTTGTTTAATGATTGCATCATCTTCAAGGGATGTGAACTCCTCTTTTCGCATGGGGCTTTTATGCACGGCAATGCCTCTCGCTTTGGCAACCGTGCTTGTATTTATAGGCGGGCAGCAAACGGATAATTATCTCTGGTTTTCTTTTTTGGAAATAGATATTGAGTTTTCGCTGTATGGCCGCGGGCTTTCGCTTTGGATGGCCTGGCTTGCCACCTTGCTGTGTTTTTTGGCTTTTACCTATTCCAAAACCGCCTTGAGTTTTGGAATAAAAAAGTTCGCAGTGGGGTTGCTCGCTTTGGAAGGAACGATAATAGGGGCGTTTTTCTCCGCTCAAAACCTGGTGCAGTTTTTGTTTTTCTTTGAAGCGATGATTTTGCCCGCAGCTATTTTGATAGCCTTGTACGGGGGCCTAAAAAGGCGGCGCGCTGTTATAACTTTTTCCCTTTATACCTTGTCCGGTTCCATACCCTTGCTCTTTGGAGCGTGGTATTTGATGGCAAAGGCCGGCAGTGATAATATTTACGCTATAGCGGAAACCTTGAAAACCCTGCCGCTTGCAACTCAAACTTACTTGTTCATAGCATTTTCAATAGCATTTGCCGTGAAAACGCCATTGTTTCCGCTTCATAGCTGGCAGAGCATAACCTATTCGGAAGCTCCCTATCCGCTTTCCGCAATTCTTTCGGGAGCAATGGCAAAGGTTGGTGTTTTTGGCTTTGCGATATGGACAATCCCGATATTTCACAAACAAGTTACCGAATACAGTTTATACTTAATACCCTTTGCGCTTTTCTCGGCACTTTACGGAGCTGCCCTGGCATTGCAGCAAATAAACATAAAAAGGCTTTTGGCTTTCAGTTCAATGTCGCATTTGGGGCTTGCCATGGCAGGTTTATTTTGCCTTGATGATGTTGTGAACGCCGGTGTTGCGGTTATGCTGATAGGGCACGGTTTAACGGCGGGCGGGCTTTTCTTTTTCTGCGGCATTGCGCAAAAATGGACAGGCAGCTCAGACATAAAACTCTACGGAGCCTTTGCTACAACAAATCCGATTTTCGCTTCAATATTTGGTTTTCTAGGCATTGCGGCGGTTGCAGTTCCCTGCACGGTTGGCTTTGTCGGCGAATTTTTGATTTTGCAGGGTCTGTTCAATTCCGGTTTTGCGTTTTTTGCTGTTATAGGCGGTATATGTGTTATATGTTCTGCGGCTTATATATTGAGGCTTATAAAAAATGTGCTGTTCGGGCCTGTTCCGGAAAATTCAGGCAGGGCAAATGTTTCGCTTTCCAAATTTGAGGGCATAGCCGCAGTTCCGATTATCGCTTTGATACTTTATTTTGGCTTGCATCCGGCACCTATTCTGAATTCTTTTGAAAATAAAAATGAAAATCCGGCTTTAACCGAGCAGGAAATGCAGGAGTTTGAAAGATTTTTGGAACATTTAATAAATATGGAAGCACAAGACAGCATAGCAAACGACAGCTTGGAGGAAATTAGCGATGAGCAATGAAACTTCTCTTTTTTATGATTTAAAAATTCTTTTGCCGGTTATCGCTGTTGCTTTGGGTGGAATAATTTCTTTGGTTATAGAATCTTTTTTGAGCCGGGAAGGAAGGCACAAAACCTTGCCCTGGATAAATATTTTCTTTTTAGCCGCAGCCGCCTATTCTGTTAAGATAATTTCCGGAGATTTCAGCGACCCTTGGAATTTATTTTCAATAGACCATGTTAAAGGAATTTTTCTTTATGCAATTGCCTTATGTGCCGCTGTTGGAACCGCCGCTTTGCAAAACACCCTGAAAAGCAGGAATACCGAATGTGGAGAGGCCTATTCGCTTCTTATGCTCTCTGCCGCAGGTATTATGCTGATGGTTCTTTCTACGGATTTAATGCCTCTGTTTTTAGGAATGGAGCTTGCCTCCTTCCCGATTTACGCTCTTATAGCCATGAATCGCCACTCAAAAGAGAGCAACGAGGCGGCATTTAAATATTTCGTAAGCGGTGCGGCTTTGAGCGCAGTGTTTTTATATGGAGTTGCCATGTTTTATGGGGCAACCGGCAGCACTTTGATTTACAGCGATGTTTTAGAGGGGCGCGAAACAATTTACCAAATAGGGATTTTTATGCTGTCTTTGGGATTGCTGTTCAAGGTTGGAGCTTTCCCCTTGCATTTTTGGGTTGCAGACGCTTACACGGGTGCGCTTGCTGCGGTTACCGGTTATATGGCATCGGTTGTAAAGATTGGGGCGTTTTTGGCTTTGGGAACTTTATGGCTCGGTTTGTTCAATAGCTCTGCATCTATAGTTATCGCCCGTGAAGCGGTTTTGTTTTTGTGCCTTGGCGTAGCTTCTGTTGCAGTTGGTGCAATTACGGGTTTGGTTCAAATTTCCGTCCGGCGTATTTTGGCGTTTAGCGCAATTGCAAATGCGGGTTTTATTTTGCTCGGTTTTTGCTATTCGTATTTTGCAAAATTGCAGGAACCGGATTTGAATTCGGCCTTTTATTTTCTGCTCACTTACGCCATAGGTTCAGTAGGCGCCTTGGCGGGAATTTCCGCATTCATGAATTCCGATTACGACAATTTTGACGATTTGAGCGCGGCAGCGCGAAAGAGGCCTTTCTTGGGTTGTTGCATAAGCGTATGCTTGGCATCTCTTGCGGGTTTGCCTGTAGCGGCGGGTTTTTTAGCCAAGTTCAGAATTTTCGCAAGCCTTGTGAATGCGTCTTTTGAAACGCCGGTTGTTTGGGGCATAGCGATAGCGGCATTTGTTCTAGCCATAATATCTGCGGCGTATTACCTTCGCATAATTTATTTTCTATGGAGTTATTCCGGCAATGCGCTCAAGAAAAAAAGCAACGACAAGGTTTCATCTTTGCTAAATGTAACCGTTGGAATGGCAGCAGCAGCCTTGCTTGTGCTTGCGGTGTGGATGCCTATGTAGAAATATGAGAGAACTAATAGAAAAACTCGAAACCTTTCAAATTCTTTTGAAAGAGGAATTTACAAAACTCTTATTATGCGATGACGATTATCTTTTTGAGCGAGCGAGGTTTAAAGCACAGGAAATATACGGCAATAAGATTTTTATGCGTGGGCTTATTGAGTTTACAAACTATTGCAAAAATGATTGTTTTTATTGCGGGTTGCGGGCCGGAAACGCAAAAGCGGAGAGGTACCGGCTCACAAAACAGCAAATTCTAGAATGCTGCGAAAAAGGTTATCCATTAGGCTTTCGCACTTTTGTGCTGCAAGGCGGCGAAGACCCTCATTACACGGATGAAATTCTGGTTGAAATCGTTCGTGAAATCAAAGCGGCGTATCCCGATTGCGCTATAACTCTTTCTATTGGAGAGCGTGATTATGAAAGCTACGAGCGTCTGTTCAAGGCGGGTACAGACAGGTATTTGTTGCGCCACGAGACAGCAAACGATGAGCATTACAAAACTCTGCATCCCGGCAAAATGTCCCCTGCCAACCGAAAAAAATGCTTGTATGATTTGAAAAAGATAGGCTACCAGGTGGGTTGTGGCTTTATGGTCGGTTCGCCTAACCAGACCTTGGAACATATTGTTGACGATTTGCTCTTCATTAAGGAATTAAAACCGCAGATGGTGGGTATCGGGCCTTTTATGCCTCATTCGGACACGCCTTTCAAAGACAAAAAAGCCGGCAGTTTACGCCTCACGCTGAACATTCTGGCAATTCTGCGCCTTATGCAACCCAACCTGCTTATCCCTGCAACAACAGCGCTCGGAACGCTTGATGCTCAAGGGCGGGAATTAGGGGTTCGTGCCGGGGCAAATGTTGTTATGCCTAATCTTTCCCCTCCGGAAGTGCGCAAGAAATATCTTTTATACGACAATAAAATATGCACCGGCGATGATGCCGCAGAGTGCGTAGCCTGTATGCAAAACCGAATGAAGAAAATCGGATATGAAATTGCGATAACACGTGGAGATGCTTTAGGTCAGTGAACTACTCAATTCCCCCCAGCATCCTCAAATAACTCCTGTACCTAGCCTCGGAAATCCCCTTTTCCGCCATCCTTTTTAAAACTGCGCAATCCGGTTCGCTTTGGTGTTTGCAATCCTTGAATTTGCAGTCAAAAAAATCCTTCTCAAAAAAGCCGGGAAAGCTGCGGGCGAGTTCGTCTGCGGTGAGGTTCATAATGCCAAGGGCGCGAATGCCGGGCGTATCTATAACCGCTCCGCCCTGCGGCAAGTCCAAATAGGAAGAAGAAACGGTTGTATGCCTGCCCTTGCCGTCTTTTTTTCTGACCTCGCTCACATTTTGCGAAGCTCCCGGCACCAACAGATTTATCAAAGAGGATTTTCCAACTCCGCTTTGCCCGCTGAAAACCGAAACTTTGCCGAGCAATTTTTCCTTTAATTCTTCTATGCCAATGTTTTTTTCTGCGCTTGTCAAAATAGTGTTGTCCGCAAGTTCTATAAATTCCTGAATTTCGCTTGGGATGTTTTGCATTAAATCGCACTTGTTCAGAATCATAATAAAGGGCAGATTGTTGAAATTTGCGGCGAGCAAAAAGCGGTCTGCAAAGCCAAAGTTAAATGGCGGATTTTCCAAGCTCATCACAATGGCAACCTGGTCTATATTTGCCGCCTGCACAAGGACTCGGTTTTCACGGGTGCGGGGACCGGGGCGGCTCAAAATGCTTTTGCGGGGTTCCAAGCCCAGAATGAAATTTTCGCTGCCGTTTTTTCCCACGCTTGCAAAATCGCCAACTGCGGGGAACATTTTTTCTTCGTCTATGGATTTTGCCAGGTAAAACGATTTGAGTTCCTTGCCGCTTTGCAAGCGAACCAGGCAACTGCGCCTGTGCACGGAAAGCACAAGGGCTTTTTCTTTTTGCTCAACGGGAAAACTCTCGGCAGCAGGCTTTAATTTTTTTCT
>JAISSJ010000162.1 GCA_031273195.1 Candidatus Fibrimonas sp. | reverse complement strand
ATGGATTTTATTACTAAGCCATAGTATTGAGAAAGTTCCTTAGTTCCTGCTGAACCGCTAACTATATTGAACTTAAAATTTCTTCTCAAAAAATTGAATTTTTGTTTAACATTGGAAGTCGGGTAAAACGCACTGATTATATCATCAGCTTCTTTAACATTAGAGCTTCTAGCAACCAAATCCACAATATCAAATGGATTATTTACAGTTGCTTTTTTTGAGCTTTTTCTTTTGGTAGCAATAGGCACTATACTATCTCCTTATAAAATAAGAATCCCTAGGCAATGTCCACAACATTAACATTGCATCCGCAAAATACTCAAAATGCTTCTTCATTCTAGCGTCCAAATATAGAAAAATATGAAGCATTTGTCAAGATACCATAGCTCCATAACTATAAAAAATACATTTTTTATTAAAAAAAAGCTAAAAAAAGTAATTTTTTATTACTTTTTCTTAATTTTCGGGCAGTGAGGTAAAATATGGCAAGAACAGAAGATTTGCAGATTGGCGACTCCGAGCTAACTTTGCCAAGAGGAGAGGCTATTGGGGCGACCCTGCGTAACAGGGTCTAAACTGAGATGGCTATAACCCCTCATTCATGCTACCCGTTCTATATCCAAGCAAATCCAAGGAAACGTAGGTAAACCCGAATTCCTTCAGTTTTGAATAAATTTCATCCCTTGCACTTAGCAGCTTTGAAAATTCGTCCGGCAATATTTCAATACGTGCCAAATTTCCGTGAATACGCACCCTCACCTGGCGAAACCCCATATCCAAAAGGAGCTGCTCGGACAAATCAACCGCTTTCAGCTTTTCCCTTGAAATGGTTTCTCCGTAAACAAATCTCGATGAAAGACAGGCAAAAGACTGTTTGTTCCACGTGGGCAAGCCAATCTCCTTTGACAGCAAACGTATTTCCTCTTTTGAAAGCCCTGCGGTGCGCAAAGGGCTTTTTACGCCTAGCTCTTTTACGGCGGCAAGGCCGGGGCGGTAGTCGTTGTTATCGTCTGTGTTGGAACCTTCCACCATAAATTTATTATTGTGCTGCCGCGCGATTTCCTCTATTTTGCTAAACAACTCCTTTTTGCACAGATAACAGCGGTTTGCCGGATTTTTGCGAAATCCCTCAATATCAAGTTCCTCGGAATCAAAAATTATATGAGTTATTCCTTCGGCTTTTGCAAACTGCACGGCTTCGTTCAGTTCCCGTTCAGGGAAAGAACTTGAACGGGCGGTTACGGCAATCGCTTTGTCTTTTAATTCATCATGGGCTATTTTTAATAAAAATGTTGAATCCACTCCGCCGGAAAATGCCACAGCAACACTTTCAAGAGAACGCAAACTGGATTTTAATTCTTCTAATTTCTGATGTAAAGCGTCCATGATTTCATCAGTAATATAGAAATTAACTCAAAGTAATTTTCTACATTCCCCTTGTGTCCATATCAGTTTCAGCCTTTATTTTTTGCTTGGGATTTGCCGTCTTTCTGGGTTGCGTTTTTGCATGGATTTATAATTACAGAATTCTGCACAAAGAACCCAAGGGCAATCCGCTAAGGGTGACCGATACTTTTAGCATTCCCACTGAACTTGTTGCTAATGTGGACCAAGAAGGTTCCGCCATAAGAAGGCTTGAACAGGAAAAGACATGTTATGAAACAGGAACCGGAAATAAAGATGCCTTTATAAAAAAAATGCTCGCCCTTTTCCGCAGCCACCTGGAAAAGGAAAAACGCAATATTCTCTCTATTTGCTATTGGGCATTCAACGGAGAGAGCTTCACCCTAAGACTTCCCAACACTCCTTACCGTATAAACGAGAATTTGCTTATACCGCAGAACAACAGGTACTTCTCAAAAAAAGAGTTCAACTGGAATGGAACTGACGAAATCCCCATAGATATTTACAGCACGGAAGAGTTAATGGCAAATTCCATGGCGGGCGCAGCTATTTCCGGCAGTGGAAAATTGCGCGGTTACGTAACCATAGACAGCACAGACCCAAATGCCTTTGACGATGATATACGCACGGAACTGCTGGAGCTTGTAACTCTGATGGAAGAAGTGCTCAGAATGATGGACAGAAATTTTAAACTGGACAAGGAGAACAGCCTGTTCAACGGTATGCTGAAAGACATCTCGGATTTATTTCACTCTTCTTCAAAGGGAAACCTGATTGCCGATTTATCCGAGATATTGCAGGGCAATTTCCGGTTTAACAGATTAATACTCATCACGCCGCACGAGCAGGATAAAGATAGATGGCAAATTGTGGAAGCGGCAGGCGAACAAAAAGAAGTTTTCAAGGGAGTGTCTTTTAACGTTCATGTGAAATGCCTGCTCTATGAGCTTTTAGCCGGAAAGATTTCCGTGATAAACGAGAAAAAAATTTCAACAGACCCGTACCAGCGCAGGTTTTATGAAAACGAACCTGAAAATTTGGAACTTCGTTCGCTTTTTGCCGTTGGCCCTCCTCTGCAAAATAATTCATATCCGCTGGTTATTGTAATTGAAAGCAGAAACGACAGGGCGGTTTCCGTAATGGACGAGATTATGCTTACTTGCATAGTCGCTTGCGCTTCGCTCAAACTTTCCGATATTGAAAATAAAGACATTTCCAATCAGGAAAAAGAAAACGCTTTGGCAGAAGTGGACTCAAACGGCTTGGGCGAGATTTTGAACTACTACGAGCGTGAAATAGAGAGTTTGGAAAACAGCAATGACAGCGTTGCCATTCTATTCTTGAAATGCATTCCTTTGAAAAAAGAAGGCAGGGCTGCGGTTTTTGAAAAATTTTTGGCCATGCTAAAGAGGTTGAAAAAGGCTTGGAACGGGCGGCATTTGGCTATGCTCGGAAGCGGTGAATTTGTATTGTCCGTAAAAGGCAAATCAAATGAAAATGTTCCCGAAATAATGGCAACTCAAATTAGAAACCTGCTGGACGGAGAGCCTTTATCCATAAAAAGCCATTCCATATGGCTGAACAAGGATAAAATCAAAGAGATAGAGAAAAAGCTTGGGCAGGGCGGCAAAACCTTATTTCTTATTAGCATTGCAAATAAATTTCAGGAAATGTCCGAGGCAAGCCTGTAATGTTTGGTGCCTTAGACTGGTTTGTGCTTGCGGCGTATTGGTGTTTGTCTATTTTTATAGGGTTACGTGCCGCAAGGAGCAACCGTTCTTTTAAAGATTATATGCTGGGCGGCGGTTCAATGCCGTGGATTCCCATCGGCATAAGCTTAATTGCAACCTCAGTTAGCGCAACAACTTTTCTGGGTGTTCCGGCAGATGTTTTTAAAACGGATATGACCCTGATAATGACCAATGTCGGGAGTTTTTTAAGCATCATTGTTGTTGGTTGGTTGTTCATTCCTCGTTTTAGAAAGAGCGGTGCGCAAAGCGCATACGAGCTTTTGGAAAAATGTTTTTCTCGCACGGTTCGCAGAATTGCCGCCGTGTTTTACGCCATGCACCTGGTTTTGAGAGCGGGTATTTTATTGTTTGCCCCATCTTTGGTTCTCGCTCCGATTTTGCAAATCCCTGTTGAAGCCGCAATTTTAATCTCTTCGCTAGCGGCTATTTTATACACATGGTATGGAGGTTTCAGGGCCGTTGTTTGGACAGACGTCATGCAGTTTTTGGTTTTCTTTGGTGGCGGAATAATTGCCTTATTCATTTTGGTTCAGGGCATCGGAGGTTTTGGAGAGTTGGCAGCTTTGGCCGGCGAAGCCGGAAAGAGCCATTGGTTCAGCGGTTCCCTGGATCCGTCAAATGCGAGAACTTTGCTCTCTGCCGGCATTGTGTATGCGGTTTTGGAAGTTGCAATCAGGGGTTGCGATCAGCAGTTTGTGCAGAGATATTTGAGTTGCAAAGATGTTAAGTCGGCAAACAGGTCAAGTGTGCTTTCCATGGTTTTGGGGCTTGTTGTTTCCATCTTGTTTTATTGGCTTGGAGCGGCGTTATTCGTTTATTACAAGGTTAAAAATGCAAGTCCGCTTCCTGAGAGTTTAGGAGCCAATGATGTGTTTCCGTATTTTATTGTAAACGGTTTGCCGAGCGGTTTAACCGGGCTTTTGGTAGCAGCGATTTATGCGGCGGCCATGAGCAGCATTTCAAGCGCGATACACGCCTTGGGAAACACTATGGAAAAGGATATTTTGTGCAAAACCACAGGACAGGAATCCATGTTCAGGGCAAAATTGTGGATTGTGCTTTGGGGGGTGTGCGGAACATTTGCGGCTTTTATAGCGGCATCTCAGGCCGGTTCTCTTTTGGAAAACGCCTTGTTTTTCACAGGGCTTTTCACAGGGCCTTTGCTCGCGCTTTTTTTGCTTTCCTTTTTTGCCTCTTATCTGCGTCCGTTTTCGGTTTTAATCGGCATTATATGCGGAATGCTAAGTTTGCTGTTGTTTAACGGCATCCCCTTTATCAAGGCTTATACGCCGCCGCTGGCCGGAGTTTTTTCCTGGCCCTGGAACCCGCTGATTTCCTGTTCCATCTCCGTGTGGCTTGCCCTTTGCGTGGATTTTATTGTGCCGAGAAAAGTGGTGAATAAGGTTATTTAATGATAACCGTATTTGTTTAGTCTTTCACGCAACGAACAGAAATAAGGTCAGTCTCCAAGAATCCGGGGTGCCCTGACACGAAACTGTTGGCACCATAGCCTCCTATGGCGCGGTTGTCGGAACCGCTTGAGCCAGATTCCGTAGCAGTCCACCAATAGCCCCAGTTGCCTATATGGGAGCAAAGATTGCCGTTCCAAGTGCACATGCCGCCCGGCAGGGCCGAAAAGTCGAGAGCATCCGTTCCATTGCCGGACACTCCATCATCATCTTCATTCCAACCACCTGTAGCCTTCAGCTTGATTCCCGCAGTTGAAGAATCCCCTGCATAATTTATAAGAATATCCCATTCCGCTTCGCTTGGCAAATGCCAACCTTTAGGGCATATTGTCAGAGCCGTTTTCCTGTTGTAAAGACGTCCGTATCTCTCACAATTGGCGGGGTCGCCATCATAGCAAACGCTGCCTTTCGCATCGCAATTCAAATTCTCCGCCATCCAGATTTGTGTTCCTATGCGTACGGTTTTAAAATTGGTGCTACAAGTGCCGCCACCGCTATCATCGCCAGACGAGCAGGAAAAGGTTAAAAACATAGCCGCAGCCACCAAAAGAAAACCTCTTGTTTTCTTCATAAAAACCTCCTTAATTTTCTCCATGGGCTTTGGGTGGAGTTTCAACAGGAGCCTCGGCTGGAGGGTTGGTGTTTCCTTCGGTAGCCTCAGTTGGAGGGTTGGTGCTTTCTTCAGCAGCCTCGGCTGGAGGGTAGGTATTTTCCGCTTCTCTGGCCGCTTCTATTTTTTCCTGCCTGTAGCGATAGTTTTCCCATGGATTGCTTTGCGTTGGCCCGGCGTCTTCTTTGCCTGTAGCAGAGGCTTCTTGGCCGGCAGCAGAAGCACTGTCGGGGGCACTCCCTTTTGGAGGCCATGTATCTTTGCCGTGCACACTGTTATACGCATTGCCGAATTCTTTGGAATTGTCGCTTATTTTTTGCTCTTCCGAGATGTTGGGGTTAAAGCCGGTGGTAGGGTCTAAAACAATATCCCCGTTCAAATCGCGAACAAAAACCTTCTTGTCCGGGCCGTCTGTTATCACTGCGGAAATAACAGCGTCATTCACAACCTTTATCTGCATAACGTTTTTTCTGCTGCCCCAGACCTCCGTGGCATTCGCCAAGCTGGGCTTTGACTCGCTCGCAGTTCCCCAACTCTTGAAAAAAGTGGTGCTGTCGTAAACTACCGCCGCATACATAGTAGGCTTGTAGTTGTAGTAATAGATGCTGGTGTCTCCGTTGATTTCCACAAGGGTAGGCCTGCCGGCTGTCTCCATCCATTTGCTGACAGAAGCACCTTTCAGAGCTATCACATCGCGCTCATCTATCCAATTTTCCTTTAAACCAATTTGCGTGGTTGTGCAGGAAAAAGCCAAAACAGCAGTTAAGGCGGCGAAAGTAAACTTGACTTTTTTCATAATAAGGGAATATAGTAAATAAAACCCAAGATTTCATCCTCGGATGGCATGCTCATAAATCGTTTCTCGGTCGCCTTTTTTTATTAACGCATATACGGTAGCCATCGCCTTGCTTCCCCAGCTTCTCCTGTTTCTCCAAGGATATGTCGTAGTTTTTCATTATGTAACGGAACCCCTGCACAATAGGGTTCGCTTCCTCCACGGCATCCCAGTAAGCCTGGTTGCGATAGGCAGCCTCGGCATTATACTCCTCAACAACTTTTTTTTGTTGCTCTTCATTGATTAAACTTTTAACCATCTGCTTTTCTCCTGTTTCCCTGGTTTAAAAATCAGTTCAGCATCAAATTCTGCGCCCTGCTTATCAAATACTTGCAGTCTTCAATATCCTTGTACTCCTTTTCCAACTCACGGTAAAATTTGCGGGCCTCGCCGGTCTTGTCTTGGGAAAGCAAAACGCTTATCAAGTAAACATAAGTCTTTGCAAGGCGCAGGGTTGAGTAATTGGCTTTATTCTCCATTATCCCGTAAAGCCATGCCAGCGCAGTGTACATATGGTCGTCTATGTCCATGTCCTTGAGCGCGAATTTGCACATCATAAAATTGCTCACAACAATATCAAAACCGTCAGTGGTTCGCTGCTCGCCCATGTGCTTCAAGTTGAATTCGTTCAACAGCCACGAGAGGTAGGATGCGCTCTTTTCCCTGGGAACCCTGAAAAAGGATTCTTCGCCTGCGCCGCTGTAGCTCATGGCCAGATTACGGCGCAAAGGCGTGGTATTGGATAGCTTGGCCTTGTTCTCCTGGGTTAAATGCGATTCAAAACGCCCTTCCGGAAATACTATTGTAAACCAGTCCAGCCTGGTGGA
Source organism: Candidatus Fibrimonas sp. (assembly GCA_031273195.1). Lineage (GTDB taxonomy): Bacteria > Fibrobacterota > Fibrobacteria > Fibrobacterales > Fibrobacteraceae > Fibrimonas. Next base: position 1,194 of record JAISSJ010000162.1, on the reverse strand, counting down.
AGCATAAAAGCATTTTGGGCAAACGGCAACCTGGTAGCAGGAGAAATCTATAGCATTGGGGTCAGGCTCATCCGGCTCAAAAACAGGGACTATCTCGGTATCGGTCCATTTTTGCCTGTAATAATTTTCATCTATAATAAAGCCGGTTACATTATCGTGAAGGCAGAGCGGACAGATCATTTTCAAAGAGCGGAAATGGCTTTTACCTTCCGACAGTCTGAAAAATGTTCTGTTTAATTCGGGATTTATCTCGTGAAAGTCGCGCTCAAACTCTACTATTGTGCCATATACCAGAAATGACTTTACACTGCTCAGTTGTTCCTGCACCTCCGGCGGCCCGCCGAAAAATGCAATTTTACGACCCTCCTTGCTAAGCTGTTCGTAAATGTTTTTGAAATACACTATGGCTGCGCCGTCTATACGTTCGGTATTGCGCATATCAAAGGCCATATCCAGTTTGGAATCTTTGATTTCGTCCATCAGGAACAATTTATACTTAAGCACCTGAGCAGAGGTAAATTCCCGGCCGGCATCGTAGCACAAATAATGCCCACGGATTTGTTTAGGTAAGCTCATAAGTAGAGAAAATATAGCAAATTACGGAAGCACAACATTAAACCTTCCGTTGCAGGCTATTGCGGAGTAACCTTCGTGTACAGGGTGCAAAGGCTCTCCGGTTGCGGAAAAGAGGGATTTTTCGCCCTTTAATGTTGAAAATGAGCCGCCGGCTTCCGCAAAAATGAGCGGATACGGAGCTATATCCCAAAGCGATACCACAGGGTCTGCCATTATTTCCGCCTTGCCGCAGGCTACCAAGTAATAGCCAAAGCAGTCTCCCCAGCCTCGGTAGAGCCTGGCATTTTTGCGAATGCCCTCAAACCACCGGCCATAGCCCTTGTTTTCCATTGTGTTTATGGTGCTGGAAAGCACCAGGGAATTTTTAAGCTCCCCAACATCCGAAACCTTTATGGGTTTTCCTTCGTCTGCAAATGCGCCGCCACCTGCGGTAGCCCAGATTTTGCTGTTCAGCGCAGGCAGTTGAATTAAACCTGCAACAGCGGCTCCCTTTTTTAAAATCGCAATCAATGTTCCGAATAAAGGAACTCCGTAAATAAAGGATTTTGTGCCGTCTATGGGATCCAGTACCCACTGGTACTGCGCACCGGGATTTTCCTGCCCGAACTCTTCGCCTAT
>JAISSJ010000024.1 GCA_031273195.1 Candidatus Fibrimonas sp. | reverse complement strand
TCAGCACTGTATTTCAACTGTTCATTTATTGCGCTTTTGCAACCGCTCAATCCTTCACTATAAGCTCCATCACTCATATCCAATTTAATCACAGGATATTTTTCCCATTTCCATTTTGTCTTTGAAATTGCCAAGCCTTTAAATAATTCTTTTCTCCCATCAAAAATTGATTTTAGCGTATAGCATAAAAGCGTTTTTCCAAACCTGCGGGGGCGAGAGAGGAAGAATTGGGTTCTGCCTTGCGTTATTAAGCAGTAAAGCATAGCAGTTTTGTCCACATAGAGAAGCTTCTCTTTGCGGATATTTTCAAAAACCTGCCTGCCTGTCGGAAGTTGCTGCATAAAGGAAAAATAGAAAATTCAGCATGGCTTCCAAAAATCTATGCCACTTTTCAATCCATAATGCTTGCATATTTTTGCCATTTCCTTTCCATACGCCCTTGACGATATTATTATGAAAAAGTCTCTTTTTGCTTTCTTTAAAATTTGCTCCGGTCGCTTGACTTTGTATCCGTTGAATTCTTTTATGTCTTTGTTTGAATCTAAAAAAACTGATATTTTCCAATTATTTCTTTCACATTGCGTCTGTACTTTGGAACAATCATCACCCGTACCCCATACATAAAGTTTATTTTTTTGCAAAGCAGATTTTTTTACATTAATTTTAGGATAACATTCGTTATTTTTCCATTCCAGCAAAAGAGAAGTCAATTTCTTTTCATTTTTTTCTTTTGCGGCAATAATAATGGGTCTGGATAAATTTCTAGACAAATTCAACTTTTCTGGAAACTTGCATTTATTATAAAATTTAATAGCATGTTTTGCAATTTCTTTAATCATGTTCGTATCCAAAATTCTAGACACCAAATTTATTGTGTCCAGAAACCTTTTACTGTACACATAGCAATAGTGAGACTTACTTATTTTAGAAATATTCAAACGATTAATAATTAATGCTGAACAAAATAAATGACTATGGCATTTTTCTTGATTAAAAATCGTATTCGCCAATGAACCGCTTCTTATTATGTAATGATAATATGAATTGTTCAAAAAAATAACTCTTTTTGCTACAATAATCGCATGATTTAAAAAAACATCATCACCATTGTTTATTACATTATCAACAGGAAATTTTATTGAGTGTTTTTTTAGCATAGATTTCCGATATATACCTGTCCAAAAAAAATTACGAAAAAAATATTTATGCTTCTGAATATTATAATTATAATAAATAACTTCTTCTTTCATTCCGAAATGCAAAAATTTTGCATTTCCACTTGCAATATCAGCATATTTATCTTTTGCCAGTTCATATAATTTTTTGTAAAAATCCAGATCAACATAATCATCCGGATCGCAAAAACCAATGTAGTCACTTTTTGCAATTTTTATCCCACTATTTCTTGCGGCATTTACGCCTTGATTTTTTTCAAAATTTATTATTTTTACTCTTTTGTCCCTTTTGACGTATTTTTTGAGTATAACCAAAGAATTATCCAGCGAACAATCATTTATGCAAATTATTTCAATGTCTTTAAGAGTTTGATTTACAAGGCTATCCAAACACCTGCACAGATATGGTTCAACATTATAAACCGGGACTATTACTGAAACTTTTGGATTGCTTGCCATGTGATTATTTTACTCTCCACTTCTTTATCTTCCTTTTCTTATCACAACCGCCGGCTTGTCGTATTTTTTCGCCGAAATCAAAAAGCGTTTTTCCAAACCTGCGCGGGCGGGAGAGGAAGAATTGGGTTCTGCCTTGCGTTATTAAGTTGTAAAGCATAGCGGTTTTGTCCACATAGAGAAATAAAAAAATAGAAAATTCAATACGGCTTCCAAAAATCCGCATCTTCTTTGAGCCCTGCTTGCTCGCAAATCCGGGCTATTTCACTTGCGTAAAATCTGGAACTTATTATAATAAAAAAATCTCTGCTCGCAGAATTTAACAAGCTATCTGGAAGCAATATCTTGTATTCTTGAAATTCTTTAATCTGTGGATTTGAATCCAAAAAAGCCTCTATTTCCCAGCCATTATTATCACATTGAGCTAAAGCATCCATGCCATCCCCGCCAGCGCCCCATATATAAAGTTTGCGTTTTTGCAAATTATCTATTTGAACCTTTGGATATTGAATGAAAGCTAGATGCTCATTTAACTTTTCAAGCAGAATATCGGCATCTTCAAAATCGTTGTCATTTAAAAATTGGGGAATATTTCCGGGAGTAACCGGATATAGCCTATTTTTATAAATATCGGTTACAATAACGGCAAAATTTCTTCTGTATTCCAACGCTACGCTTGCAAAACACATGAGAAGATGATTTACGAACATACCGCAGAAAAAATCTAAATATTCATCTTTATCCTTGACTGTCTTATTCATAAAATCAAAAACCAACGGCATTCCATAAGCATTGCAAATCACTTCGCCAATATGGGAAGTGGCTGCGCCATGTTCCCTTAAAAGATAATGATAAAAAACATTATCAACAATTTCTGTTTTGTTTGAATAAAATAGAGATTTTACAAGAAAAGGCGTATCCTCCGCAAGTACTATACCTTTTGGATAGTTTATTTGGTATTTTTTCAAAAAATTAACTCTATATATGTAACACCAGTGATAAAGCACATCATAATATTTACCCTTCTTTATGCTAGCAAAATGAGAATACTCTTTTATCCAATCTACTTTTTTCTTTTTCAGACTGGCTTTAACCATATCTGCATCAGTCGCTTTTGCTTTTTTATATAATTTTTCGTAAAAATCCAAATCCACGTAATCGTCAGGGTCAACAAATCCAATATATTCCCCTTTCGCACTTTCTATTCCGGCATTTCTGGCAACGCTTACACCTTGATTTTTCTCAAAATCAATTATATTAATTCTCCCATCTCTTTCCGCGTATTCTTTAAGTATGGCCAAAGAGTTATCCGGTGAGCAATCATTTATGCAAATTATCTCAATATCTTCAAGGATTTGATTTACAAGGCTATTCAAACACCTGCGCAGATATGGTTCAACATTATAAACCGGGACTATAACAGAAACTTCAGGGATTTTTTTCATTATTTACCCCCTGCCTTTTTTCTCTTTAATTTTGCCTTTACATTATTCAATGTTCGCATTGCATTGCAATAAATTTTAAACGGTTGCGGAAATCCTTTACACGCCAAAACCAAAAGCACCCAACGAAAATCTTTACACTTTGTTTTTGCTAACCCTTTTGAAAAAATCGGGACAAATTTCTTTGCGTATTCTATCTTATAATGTGCAAATGTTTTTTTATTCGGAAGAAAATAGTAGCCTAATAAAAATACAAATTCATCGGCAAAGTTTTCCTCTATTTTTTGCGTACCAAAAAATCGTTCGGCAATTAAGTAAAATGCTACCATATAGATAACGCCATAAACATATCTATTTTCTTTTGATACAACACTGAAAGCCCTTGAAGTAGAGGTAACGCTGTTGATTCTGAGATGGTATGAAATATTGTCGACAAATTCTGCACGTTCGCTATGATATACTATCTGCAAATGTTGAATTCGGTCTTCGTGTTGAATGAGTTTGATTTGCGGAAATAAAACTTTCGCATAAATACATCGTTTGATCAGTTTATTCCACAGATAAGCATCCCCAAAATCCAAATATTTACGGCAATTTTCCAATTTATCTTCATTCAATTCGCAATTTTTTACTTTGATGTCTTTTCCATAGAGAATCTTTTCTTTTCCATTCAAATCTTCAAAATTGCACCAAACAAAATCCCTGTTTCCATCTTTCATTTTAGCAAACATTTTTTCCAAAAACTGCGGAGGATAGGCATCATCATGATCCAAATTCGCTATAAATTCTCCTTTGGAATTCTCCAAACCGGTTTTCCTTGCTAAAAGCAATCCTTCATTATTTTCTTTGCAAATGTATTTGAATCTTGAATCTTTTTTTACATACTCGGCACATATTTCCGGAGTTTTATCTGTAGAACCATCGTCCACCAAAATGGCTTCCCAGTTTTCAAAAGTTTGGGTTATAACACTGTCCAACGCATTCCTCATATAAAGTTCACCGTTATATATTGGAATTATTATAGACACCAACCCTTTTGTTTCTTCCTGATATCTTAGAACTGCCGTTTCAAAGGCAAACGGAACTCTTTCATCAATCATGCAATAATTCTCCTGACCATCTCTCCAATCCCGCCTTTTTCAATATTCTTATCCGGCTCCCAACCCAGTTTTTCAAGTTTCGCCGTATCCAAAACTATCTTAACCGTAGGCAGATAACCCAATTTTTCAGCATCTTCCGCAATATCAAAAACAACTTTTCCAAAACATTCTGCCATATCGCGAATCGAAATCTCGGTATTCTTACTTGCAACATCATAAGACTCTCCGCTTTTTCCCTTAGCGAGAATCCATAGCATTGCCGTCACAGCATCCGTTGTATAGCAATAACTGCGCACCGTATCGCCTTTTGTCCGCAAAACGATATCCTTCTTTTCCATAGCGGAACGCAAAAACTGCGCAAATACGCGGTTATCGTTTTTAACATCAATACCCGCGCCAAAAGTCTGCGCCAACCTCGCAATCTTAGCATTAACTCCGTATTCATGAAAATAGCACGAACATAAGCTCTCCGCAAGCCGCTTGCCTTCCGGGTAGCAGCTTCTCACACTCGTTGTATCCATATTTATATAAACCTCCATTGAAGAAAGATAAAGATAGCCCTTAACGGATTTTTCCTTTGCAAGTTCCAATGTGTTTAAAGTACCTTCGTAAATTGTTTTTATAGTTTCAACAGGAAAATCTACAAATTCTTTTGAAGCTGTTGGATTCGCTCCATGCACAATATAATCAATAGGCTCGTCAATATCCAATTTCCGGGTAATATCTCCGTAAACAAAAGATAATTCTTTGCCGGGAAAAATTCGCTCGGCTTTATCTTTGTTTCTTGCATGTGCAATTATACGGATATTTGAATTGTGCAACTCGTTTCTTGCGAGCAAACTTTTAATAAAAACAGAACCCAGCAAACCTGTTGCTCCGGTCACAAAAATGCTTTTGTTTTCAAAACATTCCCAAGGTACGCTTGAATTTGCTACAAATTCCAAATCTGTCATATTCCGAAAACCTGCGCGTCTTCTTCGGCGTTCAGCAATGCCTTGAATATATAATAATCTATAGACGTCGTAATTTTAATATTCTTCTCGGGACCATTGACTGCAAATAATGAATGCCCGTCTTGATGCATTAAGGTTGCCGAATCTATTATTCCGTTTATTCCATTCTCTCTGCTTTTCTTATGAACAGCAAAAATATCTTCCAAGAAGAAACACTGAGGTGCCCTGGCGAATTTATGTATGGAGCGTTCCTTTACATTTTCTATGGTTTCTATTGCAGCATTATTATTTATATTTATAATGGTTTCGCTTATTGGAGCAGTTGTAATGGCAGAACCGTGTTCTTTAACGCAATTTATGCATTTTGTAATTAATTCGCCGTCTATCAGAGGCCTAACACCATCGTGGATTAAAACAACGGTTTCTTTAGGGTTGGTATCATCCGCATATATTGCGGAAAGCCCGTTGAATACGGATTCCTGGCTTGTGCTCCCGCCCTTGACTATCCATTTTACCTTTGTTATTTCATATAATTTCAACATTCTTTTTAACTCGGTAATCCAGCCGGCAAGGCATACAATGCAAATATTGTCTATTTCCTCGTGGCTTTCAAAATGTTCCAAAGTATATACCAGCACCGGTTTTTCATGAATTCGCAAAAATTGCTTTGGTTTCGCATTGGAATTCATCCTCGCTCCGGTTCCGCCGGCAAAAATTAACGCCGTGTTCATGGCTTGCCCTCCTTTAAATGTTCCCAAATTTTTTTACCGGCATTTTGAACTGCAATTTTATTACTGCTCAATAGCCAAAGCAGTTGCGACACTTCGGCTGTCGGTTTAATAAAATTCAATTTTGAGGTATTTGTATTATATTCAACAAAACCTTTGTTCTGTGTTGCGGCATATATGGTATTTTCGCTTGCAAAAATGCGATTATAATACCAAGGTAAATTTTTATCCTCAAAATGCTCAACCAGTTCGGGTAATTCCGCAATTTCGTTTGTGTTTATATTTATTTTATATGCGTTGTTTGCAAAATGCGGAAATAGCCATACATATTCGTTTAAATATTGAATTGAAAAATTAACTCCTATCCCTTCTTTTCTGGAAAAAGAAGGAATTTTGATCTTTGAAATTTCGTTTGATTGCCTGTTCCATTTAACAATATAATCCTTATAAAGCGGAGTGAGATAATAATTTTGTCCGTCAAAACATATATTGTTGTATTGTTCGGCTTTTTCTCCTATAACCTTGATTTCATAATTGCATGTTTCCATATTGAAAAACATAACGGCATTAGCTCCATTCACCATCATTGCAATTTCCTCGTCAACAACACAAAAACCAAAAAATATTGCATTTTTCCACGCTTCTTGCAATATAGAAATTTGCAATTTAGAAAACCCTTCTACCCATTGAGAAAAATATTCTATATCATTTGTATCCGTATTTAACCTCATTATTGCGGGGAGTTCCTGTGGAATAAAATAAACAAAATTTTTGAAACTGATTACGCTTTTAAATTTTCTGTCGTATTTGCAATCATCTTTAAAATTTATTTGCTCAAATTTTTTTTGAGCCATATCAAAAATTGATATTTTATCATTTTTGTAGAGCGGCGCAAAGTACAATTTTTTATTGTTTGCGGCAATTCCAATATTCTCCCAATTATTTTGCCCGGCAATCACTCCTACGAATTCCGTTTCCTTGCTCTGCTTATTATACTTGTAAAGTATATTAAATGAATTTATAAACCAGACGTAAGTTTCATCATCATAAAATCCTGTAGTATCCGGAATCCAAAATGCTAAAACCTTCTTTCTTGCCTCATAAAATAATGCTGTAACATTATTGCTTGCATCTCCGTAATATACATCGCTTACTGCAACAGCACGATTTATATTTTCCGAGCCGTCGTAAATTCCATAGTTACCGGTTTTATATTCTTCTATAATTTCCGCATACTCCTGTTCAAACCACGGATATGGATGCCAAAGCAAAACCGCATTATTTTTTTTCGCAACTATGGAACTCTCCAATAAAGCAGACACACTCGCATTATAAAACACAACTTTTTTGCGTGTGCCATCCTCGTTTTTTATCAACCTTTCCCATTCTGCCGGAATCTCGTAGTTCGATAAGTAATGAAATAAACTAGGTTCTATGAGGTTTTCCGTGGTAGCCAACTTGATGAAATTCAATCCTGAAGTATTTATATTGAATTCAAGAATACCTTTATTCCATGTAGAAGCATACACAAAATTTCCACTCGCAAGAATAATATTGTAATACCAACCCAAGCTCTCATTCTCAAAATGTTCTACAAGCTTAGGCAATTCCGTGATTTTTTCCGTATTTGCGTTTATTTTATATGCATTGTTTGCGGCAAAAGGAAATAGCCATATATGTTTGCCGGAATATTGAATTAAAAAATTCGCATCCCATTTGTTTTCTCTTCTTGAAAAAGAATTTGGAAGTTTGATTTTTGAAATTTTATTTGAGTTTCTATTCCATTTAACAATGTAATTCTTGACAAGCGGACTGAGATAATAATCATGCCCGTCAAAACATATATTGTTATACTGTTCCGATTCTGTTCCTGCTTTTTCTATAATAAACTCTCCAGATTCCATATTAAAAAATGCAATGGCATTTGTTCCCTGTATAATCATCGCAATTTCAGTGCCAACAACATACGTCTGCATCACTTTTCCTTTTACATACGATTTCGGAGAAAAATACGCTGTTTCGTTCGTATCCGCATTAAGCCTTAAAATGGCGGAAAACTCCAGTGGAATAAAATAAACGAAATTATTAAAGCTCACAGCGTTTTGAATTCCATAATTGCATTTATCATTTCGTTCAATTTGCTTTTTATCCATGTCAAAAACAAATATTCCATACCCCAAGGCTGATGCCAAATACAATTTTTTATTATTTTTGGCAATTACCGTAAATACAAAATTTCTCTGTACCGGAATTGTTGCCATGTATTCCGTTTCTTTGCTCTGTTTATCATACATGTAAAGCGCATTAAAATTATCCATAAACCAAAGAGAAATTCCATCATCATAAAGTGCGCTGATGGCCGGCATTCCTATTGCTTGGCCTAAAACCGGTTTTTCCGCTGTGCTAAATAACGTGGCAACACTGCTTCCATCGCCGTAATACACATCGCTTATGGCAATAGAGCGGTTCAAATCTTCGGTGCTATCGTAAATTCCGCAATTATCGGCTTTATATTTATTTACAATCTGTGCATATTCCTGCTCAAGCCACGGGCGCATGCTTTTAATTGTGCCTTCCAAAAGCGGATGCGGGCGCCATAGCAAAACAGCATTGCTTTGTTTTTTGAAAAATTCAAATACGCTTTTGATTTTGCGCAAGTATTTGTCCGAAGGCTTGTTGTCTTCTACTGAATGTTGCAATAAGGAGCTTATGCTCGTATTGTAAAACACAACTTTCTTGCGTGTGCCGTCCGCATTCCTTATAAGTTTCTCCCATTCTTCCGGAATTTCACAGTTCTCGCTCTTTGTGCTAGCCGCCTTGTCCAGCTTAGGGCTGCCCAAGGCTAGAAATTTATCTCCTGCGCTGTCAAATCTTTCCGGTATGTTATTATTTCTCGCGAATTTTTTATATTCACGAACATAAATTTCCCTTTCCGGTTCCGTTTGCACTATCACCTTGTGGGCAAAAATACACCCCGGCAAGGTGCAAAAGTGCTCTTGTACATTAATTCCATCACCTACAAAATACGGAACATATACCAAACAGTCGGTCAAATTTCTCAATTTTTGGCTGTAAAAATCAGGGTGCACGCTTGTCACTATATTATAATCATCATAGGGATTATGGATAAATATAATATCCGGGTGCCGTTCTTCAATGTTATATTTGCGATAATCAATTAAAGGTATGTTTTTAGGATAATCCGTTTCCCAGTGCATTTCCGTGATTTTTCCGTCTTTTTTGTCGTAGTAGGGAATAGGCATAACATAAGAATCACAGGCAGGGTCATCTTTGGCGGCAAGATAAATGCTTTCTAAGCTGTCCCACATTGAGGCTTTATATGGCAGAAAAAGCACTTCCAGTCTAATTTTAACTTCCGAGCTAAATGTTGATTCCAGTTTTTTAACGTGTTCAAGAGCATCCGGCTTGTTTTCCTTCAGGGAGTTTTCTACTGTTTGCAGCAAATTCAAGCAGCCGGAAGCGTTTTCCTGCTCCAGGTTCTCCCTGAGGCACTCGCAGGCTGCGAGAAGGTCTTGGATTTGTTCGGCAGGGTTTGCCATTTTGGGCAATAAATCCGCCATTTTGCCCATAGTTCCGAGCAAGGCGAGCATTTCCTGCTTGTGCGATTTTCTCATTTAAAACCTGTTAAGGGAATTGAATGTAGTAATATAGAAAAGACACATGAATAACAATTATAATTTCTATCTTCCCCTTATGCATTCAGACTTGGCCAAAAAAATCCTGGATTTTTGCCTTGAGGCAGGGGCAACTTTTGCCGAAATTTACGAGGAAGAAACGAGAAAATCATATCTATCGTTGAAAGACAACGCTATAGAAGGCGCATCTGCTTCCATAATTTACGGAATCGGAATAAGAATGCTGTACGGAACGGAAGTTCTTTACGGCTTTACAAGCGATTCTTCGGAGGAGGTTTTGCTGAACATAGCAAAAAATTTATCCTTGGCGAAAAATAAAAAAGGAACCCAAAAAAGACAACTTGGCGAAGAACGGAATTACATATCCTTTAGCAAGGATAATTTCAAAGACCCTTGTGTGCTAGGCCAGTCATATAAGAAGGATTTTTTGTTTGCGGCTAACTCTGCGGCCCGAATAAGCCCGAAAATTTTGCAACTAGAAGCCTCTATTGCAGACTCCATGCAGAATATAAGCATATGGAACAGCGAAGGTTTGCAAATTTCCGATAGCAGAGCCAGAACAAGGTTTTCCGTGAACGCTACCGCTGCCGAAAATTCGGAACGCACCTCTGCACACGAGGCTCCCGGTGCGCTTGGCGGCTTTGAATTTTTGGATAACCTGCCGGTTAAGGAGCTGGCAAAATCCTGTGCGGAAAGGGCTTTGAGAATGCTCTCCGCACCCTATATAAAAGGCGGTCATATGCCGATTGTTATGGGGAATGCTTTTGGCGGGGTCATCTTTCACGAGGCTTGCGGCCACCCCTTAGAAGCGGAAGCCGTGCGCAGGCAGGCAAGTCCATTTTGCGGAAAATTGGGCGAACAGGTGGCGCAACCCGTGCTAACAGCCATAGATGACGGTACCCTAAACGGAGTTTGGGGAAGTTTGGCGGTGGACGATGAGGGAACCCCAACGCAGAAGACCGTTTTAATTGAGAACGGAATTCTGAAAAACTTTTTGAGCGACCGTGTAGGAGCAAAGGAACTAGATTTGCCCTTAACCGGCAGCGCGCGCAGGGAATCCTACAAATACGCTCCTGTTAGCAGAATGAGAAACACATTTATAGCACCCGGAAATTCCACCTTGCAGCAAATGCTCGCTACTGTTGATAATGGGCTTTACGCCGCAAAAATGGCGGGTGGCTCGGTTAATCCAGCGACAGGGGAGTTCAACTTTGCGGTTGAAGAGGGCTATGAGATTAAGAACGGCAAATTGGGCGATGCGGTTCGTGGGGCAACCCTTATAGGGCTTGGCCATGAGATTTTGCCCAAAATAAGCATGGTCGGTAGCGATTTTGAACTTGCAGCGGGAATGTGCGGAGCCAGCTCCGGCCATATTCCGGTGACCGTTGGGCAGCCCTCTATAAAAGTGGACTCAATTCTGGTTGGCGGGCGTTAATTTTACGAATTTTGCTAAAGTTTTCTATTTTTATACCGATATACTATTAAAAAGAGGTATCATTATGGCAATCACATTACCAGGTATAGGTGGCAATTCGCCGATTAGCGCAGATTTGATGTATCAATTCTACGATAACAAGGCAATAACCCCGCAGATTCGCACCGCCCTGCAAAAAAAACAGGATGAGGCGGATAAGGAGTCCGGCAACGAAAGCAGCAGCTCAAGCTCTGCCTCAAAATTTGGTCCCGCTACCCGCGTGAATATAACCGACCAGATTATACGCATGAATATCGCCAACGGCACAACGAAATTTGGAAAAGACGAAGAGAAACCTGCGGAAACCTCTGATTCCAAGATAAAAAAGCCTTCCAGGTATGATGTGCTTGCGGAGGTGAAAAAGAACGTTGCTGAGCGGGAAGCGAGCGCAAAAGCGGAAAAAGATGCGCAGCTCAAAGAAATAGCAGATAAAGTTACTGCGGCAGGCGAAGCGGCAAAAAAAGAAGAGGGAACTTCACCGGTAGAAGGTTAGCCAGAACTGTGCTTCGCTCCATATTCCCGTTCCTCCTGTCCGCATCTTTTTTGTATGCGGATTTTAACGAAGAATGGGTAAAGAAATACGCCTTTGCGGCAGGTATTGATGTTGTTGTGACTAAAGGTGATTTAGATGGAATTTCAAAAATAAATTCCGGTGAAAAAACAATTCAAGAGAGCGTTATTTTGCCGGAGGTTCCGCTCTTTTTAGTTTATGCCTTTGATGCACGTGCCCTTGCAAACGCCTCTTCCATAGCCTTAAATTTTGGGCTTGGCTATCCGAAATACAAGCATACATTGCAAGAGGGCAATGCGAGATATTTTCGCATAGGTTTTGAGTATCAATATCATTTTTTGTGGCCGCAACCTTTTAGGGTTGGGGCCGGCGTTGGCTACGAATTTTCTTCCATGCGGTTTCCAAAGGCTTCGGTTGGCGAAGACGGCAGCGAATGGAGTTATGCGAATTTCACGGGGAATGGCCCGCATACGGTACTCTCTGCGGAGTATTATTTTACGGAAAATTTTGCCGTGGAAGGAGCCATTCGTTATAGATTGCTGTATTTAAACCGGGTGGCAACGGATTTGAATGATGTGTCAAAGTTGAGCGATGCTGTTTGGCAAGGCGTGGGCGAATTGGGAATCAGGGGGATGTTTGTATTCTGACAAAATCTCGCAGGCTCAGGAGCTTGTGGCAAAAAATCATCCGGAACTTGCTGAAAATCGCCATGTTTACGAGGCTATTTTGCAATTTTACTCCGATAATGCCCTGATAGAAACAAGTATTTGCGATTTAAAAGAGCTTTTGAAAAACAAAGTCTTTGAGGTGCGCAAAACAAGCGCAAAAACATTTAAGGAATGCGTCTATAATTTATTGGGCGAATTTCCCGAACTCACCTCTGCAAAAGGCATGCTCCGTTACTACGAAGCAACCAAAAATTTTGACTGGCAGGAATGCGAAAAAGCTGAAATTGCCTTTGGCGAAGCTTTGACCCAGGATATTTACGGCTGGCAGCCCGATTCCTGGACTCTTTTTGAGAAAGAACCCGATGGAACCAATGTTTGCAGGTTAACGGTTGTGGCTGTTTTCCAAAATACCCAAATTTTCCTTTAACCTTTTCTTTTCAATTTCCACCCTAATCGGAATGCTTGCCAAATTTTCACCCGGGAAAGGCGTTGTGCTTGCAACCTCCAAACAATAATCCATGCCTTCGTTAAAATTTTCGGCTGCAACTTTAAGCCATGCCAACTGGTCTTTATCGCCGCTCCACCTTTCAGTCTGCAAGGCAAACCAATCGCCGTACATTTCCATTTCCTTTGCAAACATATGGGGGCGCTGTGGCGGGGTTAAATCCGCTGTGCGGCCATAAATGTGGTCTATCATCTCTTGCAGTGAATAGCTGCGGTTAAACCAAGCTATGTTCGGGCTGGGGCAAATGGATTGCGGTGCATCTTCCGCCTTTTCCCTGCCCCAAAAAATCAAGCCGCTGTTACCCAAATGGTCGCAAATGCACTGCTTTGCATAAACGCTTTTTCGCATGGCCTCTTTTTGTTCTTCACTTTCGGAACTCTCCGCAATTTGCTTTAGTTTGCGTTCCTGATAAAAGCGGCTCGCTTTGCAAACAGGGGTTTCGCTGAATTCCGTGTTGTTCTGCAAAAATCCCTTTCTGCATGGGCTTCCGGGCGCACCGAGTTCTATCTGTTTTTGGTGCCATTTTTCGGAACCTGAGCCTCTCAAATTGTTGAAATATATGTCCAGCGGAGAGGCATCGCTCATATAAAAATCCTCTATAGTAGCCTTGGCGAGTTGCTCCCTTGTTTCCGTATCAACAGGGGAAACTTCCGGCACAAGCAAAAACGGGCTTCCCCAGCCGGTGCCGTCCATGCCGTAATATTCTCGCATTCTCAAATCTTCTGCGTGGTTGCCAATGCCGCCTTGCACGGTGATTTTTGGAGGTGGAGCCTCTCTGGCAGCATCCGTGTTCCAGCCCTTTGATTTGTAAAAATTCACAATCGTTTCTCTGAACTGGTGCAAAACCCCTCGCTGCGAGCGTATTTCTCTCAATATGGTTGGGAGCAAAAGCCCTTGGCTGGGAAAAGCGTGCCCGCCGCAATTAAGCCCGGACTCTATTCTGTATTCGCTCACTTCCAATCCCTTGCGCGCCAAAAACTTTCCCTGAATTAAAGCGGAGCGAAAGTCCGAAGCCTTTACTATTATTCTTTTGCCTATTTCACCAGCAGAGTTTCTGTAAAATTCCTTGAACTTCGCCATATAGTTGTAAAGGCTTTGGTTTATGCCTGCGCTAAAAACCACTGCGGAATTTTTTAATGAGGATTTTGCATAGCCTTTCAAAGCGGTTTTAGCATCTGTAAACTCATCGCTCAAAGGTTCTTTGCCGTTTGGGTTTGGCGGCAACCGGTCCAGCTTAACCATTATGTTCACATCTATGGAGCCTTCGGCCATGCTGTGGTTCAGGGTGGTTTCTATATCTTCCCTCTCTTTTGCGGGAGCATCCTTCATGCCCATCAATTTTAAATAGAGAACTCTCAAAGGGTGGCCGGTCGGGAGCATTTCAAAATATTTGGCCTTATCGTTTTTAGAAAAGAAAGGCTGTTTTTTTATCGCCTCAAAGCGTATTTTCACCACTTCTGCCAAAGTGTTTAAATACGCTGTAATTCTTTTTGCCCTGCCGTCCGGCTCACGTTGCGGAACAGGCTCATATTGCAGCTTGTATTCTTCTGCATAAATTTTCCGAAATCTTTCCAAAAGCAAATCATCTACTAGAGACACAACAGAGGATATTCCAAATGGAGCAACCCTAGCAGGTGTATCTGCCGTATAGGAAGTTCCCATTACAGGGATATGAAACGAGTGAAGAACTGTGAACATAGCTAAGAGAATATAGCAATTTTGAACACAATACTGCCTACGGATAGCAAGTCACTTTCCAGTTCCACACCGAGTTCAAGGAACTTGCGGAGAAGCTAAACCCGCAGGCTTTGAACATCAAGCCCCAATTTGAGGCCTATCTGCCTCTAAAAGCCTCATCACCGAGCAACTTCAGGAGGCGGACAAGGCGAGGGATAATTTTTCTGCCTTCCCCCAATTACGGCTTGATTTAATTAAATTTTCTATCTTATCGCTATTCAATTATCATTGAGGTTAATGCAAAATAGTTTACTATATTTCCTAAACCATGCCCATGCAAATGAACATATCGCAGGGAATGCGGATGGACCAAAAGCTATCCGCTCAGGCTATACTTACAGCACAGATTTTGCAAATGAACTCTCTGGAATTGGAAGCCGCTATTCAGCAGGAACTGGAGACAAACCCTCTTTTGGAAATTGACGAAAGCGGCGAAACCGATGAAATTGAACCTGACAGCGAAAGAGAAAACACAGATGAAGACTCGGACGTAGGCCTCTTAGACGACCCGGACAAAAAATCAGACATTGATTGGGACGATTATTTTAAGGAAGGCTTCAAAGATTCCGAGCCGGAGGATTTTAGCCGCCGAGACCCGGACGAAGACGACTGGGAACGTCCGCAAAGCTATGATTTGGATATTCAGCAATATTTGCTGAACCAATTGGAAGATAGAAACCTGTCTGCGGAAGTTTATGAATGTGTTGCATATTTAATAGGTTGCGTTGGCGATAACGGATTTTTGCACGATGAAAACGAATCAAAAGAAGTTAAAGGGAAAAATTCCGGCAAAAGCCCCTTGATAAAGGCTATAGATTTGGTTCTGCAAAATGAGAGGTCTTTAAAAAAAGCTCCGAAAGAAGTCAAAGAGGCTTTTGAAATATTGCGGAACTTGGAACCGCCCGGAATAGGAGCTTTTGATTTGCGCGATTGCCTGATTATGCAGGCAAAAAGAATAGCGGATTTTTCAAAAGTCTCCATTGAAATTCTGGAAAAACATTACGATTTGCTCTTGGAGCTGCGTTATCCGCAAATAGCAAAGGTTATGAATATCACCGTGCAAGAGGTCACTGATGCGGTAAAGGAACTGGCCAGGCTGAATCCGCATCCGCTCACGCAAATTCCGGCTTCCAGGCTCTCCTATGTGACTCCGGATTTTATTGTGGAAAGGGAGGCAAACGGCTCATTCAGCGTATCGCTTAGAGACGGCACAAAGTCAAGATTAAAAATAAACGATTCTTACAGAGGCCTGCTAAAGACAAAAACCGTGAACAGCGCGGAAAAATATTGGATAAGGAATAAATTGAACTCTGCGAATATTTTTATGCGAAGCGTTGCAAGCCGCAAAGAAACTATGCTTTTGGTTATGAATGCTATAGTACGCCGCCAATACGATTTTTTCGCACGTGGTGCCCAGCATTTAAAACCGATGATTTTGCAGGACATAGCAGACGAGGTTGACCGGAATGTTAGCACGGTGAACAGGGTTACGAACGGAAAATATGTTCAAACCTCCTATGGCATTTTTGAGCTTAAAAAATTCTTCTCCGCCGGGGTTGCCCAAGACGATGGCACAGAAGTGAGCAATGTGAAAATAAAAAACAGCATCAGGGATTTAATAAACGGCGAAGATAAAAACAACCCTCTCTCCGACTCGGAAATATCCGAACTGCTGGAAAAACGCGGCCTGAAAGTAGCTCGCAGAACCGTGAACAAATACCGTGAGGCCATGGGAATTTTGCCGGTAAAGGTGAGAAAGAACAGGGTTTGAAGTTTACTATATTTAATTTCAAACAGGAGGCCTTATGTCGCTTTTAGAAACTCTGCCGAAACCGCAGGCAAAAGATTGCCTGCTTGATTATGCCGCAATTTTGCAACTGTTGCCGCATCGCTATCCGTTTTTGCTGATAGACAGGGTTTTGAGTTTTGAGCCGGAAGCCGAAAAAGCGAAAATCACCTGCTTGAAAAACGTGTCCTTTAACGAGCCGTATTTTTCCGGGCATTTTCCAAGCGACCCTGTTATGCCGGGTGTTTTGCAGGTGGAGGCTATGGCACAGGCGGGCTGCATTCTTGCATACTTGAAGTTTGAAGAGGAGTCCAAAGGCAAAAGACCCGCCTTTTTAGGTGTTGACGCTTGCAGATTTCGCCGTGCGGTTCGCCCCGGCGATACCCTTAAAATAGTTGCGGAGGTGAACAAGTTCAGGCACGGCATTGTGGATTTCAGCGGCAAAATTTATGTTGGCGAAGACTTGGCCGCCGAAGCCGGTTTAATGGCCAGGATGGTGTGATGGCAGCACAGCTTTCGGAAGAAACAATTAAAGCCCAAGTAGCAAGCGGCTATTTTGGGAATTTTAATTACTTGCCGAACGTTGCAAATATTGATTTT
>JAISSJ010000161.1 GCA_031273195.1 Candidatus Fibrimonas sp. | reverse complement strand
CTCGTCGGGGCAGACAGGCGCTGCGGGACCCTCGCTCTCGGCGTGGGGGAGCGTGGGTGGAGGAGGGGGCGGGGGGGGGTTAGCGGTATTTTTGCCAATGTTTATCATGTCGTAGCATAATGTAGAAATATTTTGCGGTTTTGTCAAGGGGTGGCGGTGTCCGTCATGGTTCAGACACATCTTTCCCGTATCTAGGGCAATTTTGCGATTTGTCTCCAAACCGGTAGGGTATATCATATCGGTTGCCGAGCCTCTTGCATAAGACCCAAACAAAATAACCTCGTCTATTAGGTGCCGGTTTTGCATTTGAGGGGTAATATAGAAAATTTATCCATAAAAACTTTCATCCAGTTTCACAATGCTATCTGCTATTTCCTCCCCGCTCGCATAATAAAATCCATCAAAATTTGCCTCATTTACGCCTCTGATAAAAATATAATACACCCCGCCGAACTGCTTTTTGAAATCAAATTTTTCCTGCGTTTTTTCCAACCATCTTTTCAATGCAACTGCATAAATATAATACTGCAAATGATAACCGTGTTCCTGCATAGCCTCTTCCATTTCGCTTTGCGAAAAACCATTCAAGCTGTTTGACTTCCAATCCAAAATATAATATTTGCCATCCTTGCCCAAAAAGACCAAATCTATTGCACCGTTGATATATTTGTCTGGCAATTTTTTTGTCTCGGAAAATTCAAGTTTTTTTACTATTTTCCCTATTTCTCCTAAATCTATTTTTTCGGAACTCATGGAGAAATTGAGTTCTGCAACCTTGCTGCCGGTGTCTATTTCACATAACTTCCCTGCCCCACCCTGCAAATTCTTGTTCAAAATTACCTCAACCCATTCTTCAATCATGTCTTTTCTCTCTTTGCCATCATCGCCTGAAAACTCCTTGAAGCCGCCAAGTTTGCTCTCTACCATGCTTTGAATTTCTTTTTCGTTTGCGTTGAAGTCCAGGTTTTCAAAAATGCTGTGCAAAAGTGTTCCCATTCTTTTTCCTGCGGGAATTTTCTGCGGAACGGAAATATAATCCTTGTGATTCAGATTTTTTGATATTCCTGTGAAACTGGTTTTGCTCCAAGCCGGAGTTACCGAAAAATTTGATGGTAGAAATTTTGGTATTTTTTGAATGTTTTTATCCTCTTCGCTTTCATTGTAAGAATAATCATTTTCAAGAATGCTGTCCAAATCTTCAACGGTAATATTTTTTTGCGCGGAAAAATTTTCAAATATTTCTCTGCAAACAGATGATGCTCCGTTGGCATTCGAAATTTCGCCGTTTTTATTTCTTTTGCAAGGAGAAAAAGCAACGTATAACCTGAATTTCGCCCTGGTTAAAGCCACATATAAAAGCCGGACGCTTTCTTCATTTTCCGCTCTATGGCTTAACTCTTCCGCAGCTTCCGCTTCTGCATAATATGCTATAATTTCTTCATCGCCGTTATGATACATATAAACATTGGGGAATTTGTGAGCCGGCGGACTTCTGCTGATATCCGGTACAAAAACAATGTCAAATTGCAAGCCCTTTGATTTATGAATGGTCATAATTTTAACGGCGTTTTCTTCGGTTTCCAATTTTTCTTCCGTGTCTTCGTTCTTTTCCGCTTTATTGCAGAGAGTAGCAAAACGGTTGTTTATCTTTTCCGGAATTCTTCCGAATTTGATTTCCTCTTCGTTTAAAAGCTCCATTATCTGGCGAATATTCGTTATATTTCGTTCTCCGTTTATACCACTGGCAATGCGTCCCCATAAATTCTGCTCTGTCATAAAAAAATCTATGGCGTTCATAATGCCGTACTTTTCCAATCTTGTTTTTGCCTCGTAAATTGCATTTGCCCAATCTTCGAAAATCTCATCAATTTCTTTCGGTTCAAATCCTATGAAGTTATGAGCGAGCAAAGCCCGGATGAATTTTATATTGTTGTTATAGCAAACCGCATTCAGCAAAATTCTCAAAAAATTTGCGGATTCACTCAAAAAAACGGAATCGCCCCTTACAATCGCAGAAATACGTTCCTTTGCTAAAGCATTTTTATAGACTAGACAATCATTGTTGCTATCCAGCAAAATCGCAATATCCTTTGGTTTGAATTTTCCGGTGCTCAATAAGCGTTTTATTTCCGCTATAACCGCTTTTTGCACTTTCGGTTCAAATACGGATTTATTCTCATTTCCCCCCCCCCTCCAAATCACAAAAGCCTGATACCTATCATCTTCTTTTGTAATCGGTTTAAGTTCCGTGTTTCCACATTCAAGTTCAGAATAGTCTATTTCGTCGCCCATATTTTTATTAGAAACATTCGCTTTAAAAAATGAATTCAGTGCATCCAAAAGAGATTTTTCCGAGCGATAGTTTACATCCATTCGAGCCGGCTTTTTACCTGTAGATTTTTTAGCTTTATTGTAAGTAGAGATATCGCCGCCCCTAAATCTGTAAATCGCCTGTTTCGGATCGCCAATCATAAAAAACGGCTTGTCTTTGAATAAATAATCAAAAATTTCAAACTGCATTTTATCCGTATCTTGGAATTCATCTACCAGTATAGCCTCATACTTTTTCTTTACCGCATTCTGCAATATTTTTCTGCTGTCATTCATCACCGCCTTATAGCAATTTTCAATCATATCATCAAAATCCATGACTTTCAATTTTTTCTTTTCATCTGCAAATTTCTCTCTGATTTCTTCTGCCAATTTACGTGCTATTGCATATTTTGTTTTTTTTTCCTCGTCTGTTTTTTTATATTCCTCCCCTTCAATCTTCGCAAGAGGATGGCTTAAAACCACATTTACGGCTCTTGACAATTCTTGGGGTTCAAGTTTGATGAGTTCATCCAAATTTTGAATTTCCCTTCTCCAAAAATCCGCTATAACTCTATCCTTAATATCACCTACATCCGTTACAACTTCCCTTTCTTCAAAATTTCCTGTCTCAAAAGCGAATTCGCTCAACAATCTTTCGCAAAAGCCGTGAATGGTGAAAACTGGCATTTCATCCATGCGGGCTATTGCATCCAGCAGATTCACCTCTTTTCTTTGCACATCTTTTTCCTGTCTTGCCCTTTTGATTATCTTAGTTAAATCATCTTCCTTGTCGGAGCCGTTTTTCCATATATTATATGCTTCTATGATTTTTTCCGCTGTCTTTTTTTTGAGTTCCGCAGTAGCTGGTTTGGTAAAGGTTATCAGAACTATTTTTTCTATGGGCAAAAGTTTTTCCAAAAGCAAACGGAGAACTATTAAGCCGATGGTGTAGGTTTTGCCAGTGCCGGCACTGGCTTCGATGAGAACTTTTTCGCCAAGAGGCAAATTCGGGACATCAAGTCTTTGCATTTTTTGCTTCCACTCCATCATAGTTTTCAAACAATTTTTCGGAATACTCTATAAATTCTTCTTCTATACCCAAGTCCTTAAATGATTCCGCATTTCCTGTTGTCATTTTTGCGTATTGAGAATATGAATCAAGTTTTTCCCACGCTTTTGACAAGTTTTTTGCACGGTTATACTCCCACGCCGCATCGGGGAAAATCGGCAATATTCTTTTTTCCAGTTCCTGTTTAAGTTTCCATAACTTATCCAAAATTTCTCCGGCTTTTTCCCTTGGCATTCCGGGTAATGTTATTGTTTTATCTTTTAGAAATATTTTTGTGTTTTCTTTCTTTTTCAAATTTAAATCCAAATGATATAACCAATGCTTTAAACGATATTTGCCTTTATCTTTACCGAGGTAAATCCAAAAAGTTCCGGGAACTTCATCTTTTGCGCTTTCTCTTAACGCTTCTATTTCTTTTTCCGCTTCCTCTATAATTTTATCCGCAAATTTCCCGTTTGGCAACTCACCTCTCAATTTTGCAATCTTAATATTTCCTTCATTCAAAATCAAATCCGACAGTTTCCATTCCTCCAATCCTTTTTCCACAACAAAAGGTTCGGAATTTTCCAAAAGTTCAATATCTTCCGGCAGTTCTATATTGCACACGGTTCTCAAAAAATATTTCGACACATCAGATAAGACTTTATATAAATTCTCAATATTCCCTTTTTCCTCTATTTCACCGGAAACAACTTCCCATTTCCAAATATCATTGGAATTGACCGCCACCGATTGCCATCGCCCATCATAAGTGCTCAAAGTTCCATCATAGTATTTTTTTGAAAAAGGCTGCAAAGGATGTTTTACAACCACTTTTTCCCTGCCAATCTCATACTGCTCTTCCAAATTTTTCAAAAGCATGATCACTGTGCTGGAAGGGTCAAGCTCCTCTGCCGTTTTTTCGCTTTGCCCAATCCAACTTATGTAAAGAGCTTCTTTTGCGCTGCAAAGGGTCTCCAAAAACATAAGCCTATCTTCATTCGCCGTGTCTTTGTCGCCTTGTTTGTACTCCGCTGCTATAATGCTGATTTCCTTGCTGATGGTTTGTCTGGGAAAATCCTTGCTGTTCATTCCTATGCAGCAAATAACCTTGTGCGGAACTGCCCTGATGGTTTCAAAATTTGAAAAGGACACCTTGCCGCTTAGGGAATATGAATTTTTTGCGTTTGCCTCCATTTTTCTCAGCAAGGCATTTTTTAAAACGGAAAAATTTATGGGTATGCTTCCTCCAAAACCTGTGAGCATCTCTTTTTTTAGAGAATCCCATGTACCTATAACTTTCTGATAGGGATTATCTCTGTCTTCGTTGAAATCGGTTTCATCCGCTCCAAAAAATGTTTGCAGATTTTCCTTGAAAAACTTGTCCCA
>JAISSJ010000117.1 GCA_031273195.1 Candidatus Fibrimonas sp. | reverse complement strand
CGGTCTTATTGAAATACACGAAAAAACAATTATAACTTTTGGGGATATAACTAAACCTAATGTACAACTGGCATGTGTAGGTATTGTTATAATGGGGGTTCTCTACGTAAAAAAGGTTTATGGCGGAATGCTCTTTGGAGTTCTATTGCTCACAGCCATAAGTTTGCCTTTGGGAATAACAAAAATAGATTCGCTATTTTCGCTTCCGCCTCCCGTATCCGGCATTCTATTAAAGTTCAATTTTTCGGAGATTTTGTCTTACGATTTCATTTGCATAACTATTTTGCTTTTAAGCGTTGATATCTTCGACACAATGGGAACTTTTCTGGGAGTTTCAAATGCAGCAAACGGCATGCTGGACAGTGGCGGTTCCATGAAAAACACCAAAAAAGCTTTTATAGCGGATAGCCTGGCAACGATATTCGGCGCAGCAGTTGGAACCAGCACGACTACCACTTATGTTGAAAGTTCTGCCGGAGTTTCTATTGGTGGCAGAACAGGCATTGCAAGCATAACAACGGCTTTTTGTTTTACCGTGGCCCTGTTCGCTTTCCCCCTGCTCTCTGCCGTTCCGCAATCTGCCATTGCCGTTATGCTCATATTTGCCGGCTGCAGCATGTTTATGAGCCTGCCGCTTAAAGCCATACATTTAAGCGACTATTCCGAAGCCATACCCGCATTTGTCACAATAATAATGATATCTTTCTCCTATTCCATTGCAGAGGGGATATCCCTTGGTATTTTGAGTTATGTTTTTATAAATACTTTATCAGGCAATTTTAAAAAAGTAAACATAGGAACTTACTTTCTTGCCCTGTTTTTTATAATGCGTTATTTTGTCTTTAAACTGTGAGGTGTTATGATTTTTCTGCTCATTTTAATTTCCTTGGCTGGCCTCTTTTTGAGCGGCTGGTACTTTCTGAAAAACTTGAAAAGCATAGAGGTTAAAAACCGAACCGAAAGGAGCCGTTTGAAAAGATTTTTGAACTACCCCTTTACCGTTATATGGTATAGCTATCTGCTTGTGTTTTTTGTCTGTTTAACGGTAAACAATTTTGAATAACCATGTTCAGGCTGTTCTTTTTTCTGTTTCCCTTTGCTTTTGCCATGCAAAATACCGTGCAAAAAGCGGATAGTCCCTTTAAATTTGAAGCTGTTGATTTGGGAATTTTGCAGCAGGGCATTAAAAAAAATGTTGAAATTAAAGGAAAAAATGTTTCTTCGCAAACCATACAATTAGAAAGCGTTTTTGACCAAATGACTGGCGGAGAAAATTTTATTTACCCGCAAAAAATAACTCCGGGGCAAAATTTCAAAATAAATTTCACATTGAATACCGCATACATGGAAGGTGATTTTTTGCACAACATTATTTTAGTGGATACGAGCGGAACCGCATGGATAGCTTTGGTACAAGGCTCCGTGGAAAATCCCATTGTGTTCAGCGAGAGAATTCTGGATTTGGGTTATTATAAAAACGGCGCAAAAAAAACTTGGGTATTTTACGTTTGGAGTACGGAAGGCAAGCCTCTGAAACTGAAACTCGCCTCGGAATCTCAAAAGGAATTCAAGGCGGAATTTTCAAACGTAAAGCTAAACGTTAAGGATTTTGAAAACATAAAAGAAGGCGGAACTACGCCTGGGGTTAAAATAAGCCTGTCGGTTAAGGAACTGGAGAGGCCAAAGAACGGGCAAAAAAGCATACGCAAAATAGTTTCCTTTATTTGCGAGAATTACCCAAACGCAACGCCGGAGCTTTTGGTCACGGGTTATTGGGAATAACATTCATTTTTATAAGCCCCATAAAGGCCGTTTGCGGTTCTATTTTTTGCTTTGCCGCATCGTTTAGAATAGATTCTATTTTGTCTATTTCCTTGCTGTTAAGCACTCTGGCGGCTTTAATGGCCAATCCTCTTTGAAAGGCTTTGTAATCGGGATTCAGGTAATCGTCTAAAATGTGCGCTATTGCCACTTCCAAAGGCATTGCCCTTAGTTCAAAAGTTCGGGCTGTGCCGCGAATATGTTCCGGAGCAGCGGTATCGTTTTCAAAAGGTTTCATTATTTTGGCCGCATATGCGTAATCTTTGCCGGGTCCGTTTGCAAACCTGAAAGCCGTGCTTACTGCCAGGCGCCAGTCGTCCGGAAAAGTTTTTACACCTCGGCGCAAAAGCGCATAATCCGTGGTGTCCGGCTCATTGTTTGCCGTTATAGCCACTACAAATGTATATGGAGTTTTGAACAAACTGTCCAATCTTGTTGAAGCATCTGCCACGTGTGAAAGCCACTTAAAGATTTTGCCGTCAAACATTGTTTCGCTATATGCTATAATGCCACCTATCCAAAACAAACTTGCAGCGGCACTATTGTATCCGAGAGACATCCATTTAACAGCCTCGGCGCGGGGCACAAAGGCGTTTGCCTCTTTAATTTCCGGCAAATTCGGAGATTTGGCAAAACCAAAAAACGCAAGAGACAGAGCTACCGCAGCGGCAATAAACAAAGCGGCATGTTTCTTAAATCCGAGCATTAAAAATCCCTCAGCAATTCAAAATAAGGGGTTAAAATTGCACACCTTGACACAGGCAACTCAACAACAGCATTTCCTACCACTTGCTCCGGATTTCCATAAGCGAGCCAGTACCCCTCATATCTTAAACAGTTGTCAAGGCTAACCCGATTGATTGCCAGAAAACGGCCTTTCCCGTTTTCCAAGTCGCTGCTGTAATTAAAAACCTGGCTTTTGCTGCTTTCGCCATCGGCAGCAACTTTTCCATTAGGAATATAGCCTATTTCCCTGAAGGAACCGAGTTCTTCTTGCTCCATAGCGTAGGCCACCAGCAATCGGTTCCATTTGCCGACTTGCAAGTTAACCTCTACGGCTTTTACTTGCGCATCCACGGCAAATAACTTATAAAACACAATAAAAGCCAAAGCGGTTATAAGCACAATGGCTACAATCAAATTCACGACTGTAATACTCAAATTGAATTTCATTTTATACCCACAGCAAGACTCGAACTTGCGACCCACTGCTTAGAAGGCAGTTGCTCTATCCAGCTGAGCTATGCGGGCAATTCGTTCCAAATATAGAAAATAAATGGAGATAAATTTTATATATTATTATGCATGGAAAAGAAAAAACATCTAATAGCTAACCTAGCTGAAACGAGTAAAATCGGCCTTGCGGGGCTTATTGCCGGTGTATTTTGCGTCGTTTTTTCAATGATTTACGCCCTGATCTGCTATTTACATAGGAGGGAATAGGCTATACAGAGATAACTGGCACGATTTTTGCTTCTAACTTTGCATGGTCAATGGTCTTTACACCGCGCGCAACGGGATGATGCTTTTGCAGGAGATGATGGATAACACCGCCCATAACCTCTCCAATGCGAACACAACGGGATTTAAAAAATCCCTCATGGCAAGCATCACCCAGGTTGATATTAACCGGAATGACGAGTTAAAACTTCACCAAGACGAAGATCACCAAATGTCCGAGAATTATATAGACTACTCGCAGGGCAGCCTGGTGATTACAGACAATCCTTTTGATTTAGCCCTTGAAAATTCAGGTTTTTTTGAAGTTGAAACGGGAAATGGAATCCGTTACACGAGAAATGGCAGTTTTACGCGCAATGGAATGGGCGATTTAGTGACATTGCAGGGATACAAAGTGCTGGACGAAAACAAACGGCCAATAAATTTGGATGAAAAGGCTGATTTTTCCGTCTCCGTTTCAGGAAGGGTTTACGCAGACGGAAAAGCGGTCGCAAAATTATCAATAGTCGATTTTGCAGACAAAAGGAACGAGCTCGGGCGCGAAGGCTACAATCTTTATTATTCAAAAACCGGCGTAGAACCGGAGCAGGCTAACACAGCCGTGAAACAGGGCTTTTTGGAAACCTCTAACGTAAGCGTGGTTGACTCAATGGTAGAAATGATAAGATTCCAGCGAAATTACGAGGCAAATCAAAAGTCCGTTCAATCCGAAGACGACACTTTGAATAAGGCTGTGAATGATATAGGCAGGGTTGGCTAATGGTTATTTTTAATCCTTACGCTTATCGCCACAGCTATCAGAATGCTCAGATAAATAACAAGAACCACGAAAGGCGTGTTGCTGAATCCTTCTGCGCAAATGCTTTCCGCTTTTAACTCCAAAGGTTTGCCTGCTTGATTTTTCCAGCCGGAAAACATCTCCAAACCTGCCACATTGGAAAATCTTTTTGCATTATGGGTATTCCTGGCTTTTTGCTGCTCAAACCAGTAATCCGGCGTATAAAAATGCTCCATCGCTATTGAATAGCGTTTTGTGCCGGGGCTTAAATGAAGTTCTTTTAAAGCGGGCTTCATGGTGTTGCGATTGTCCGGGTCCGTATAATCAGCGTCATAAGTCAATATTTGCACAATAAGCTCTTTGAAATCCTCGGAGCTTTGCAAATTTAGCACAAGCGAATCCATAAGGTTCCAGTTTTTGTAATCACTACCTTTTTCATTAAATGAAAGACCTACTCCGCAATTTCCGCTTTCATTTGATAAACGGCACTTAAAGGCAAAAGGTTCAACTTCTAAAAAAGCTGCGCCTACGGTGGGATTTCCATAAGAATAAAAATTTACAGAGTCTTTTTCCAAGCACTCCATTTCTTTTTGTGCCGGGAAAAGCGAATAAGCGATAACCCCCATTATTCCTGAAATCAATAAAACGGCTCTTAAATAGCGTTTTCTCATATAGGCTTCACTTTTGGCGGCCTGCCTCTTTTTCGGGTGGGTTGAACATCAGTTATAATAGATTTTGACGTATGTTCTCCCAAAGATACTCTTAAAATCGGACGTGCGGTTCTTGCAGCATTGCCGATATTTACATCGTTTAATGAAAATTTCGAGTTCTCCTTTTTAACAAACAGAGAACTTAAATTGTTTGTTATGGGTTGTTTAGGTTTATTTAATTCTTCGGCTATAGCTTTTTGCTTTGCCGCTTCCTTTTCCTGTTTCACAGCATTCCTTTCTTTCTTTCCCGGACGTTTGCGCAGTTTCCATTTTGTTGCCTGGTCACGAGATGTTCTTTCTTCTAATTCCTCAATTGTCGGCAAAAGTAGCTCTGCCGGAATTTCAATGTTCATAAACTTCTCCTAAAGTCCAAATTTGCATTTCAGGTTCAACCGTTAAGCCATAATATACATGCTGCTGAAGCCGGTCTTCTATGTAATACAAAGTGCCGCCGCTCGCGGCTCCGCAGCCCGCGCATGCGCCTTGATAGCGTATCAAAACGGTTTTTCCATCCTTAATTCCCAAAACCTCCAAACCGCCGCCGTCTCCGGCGAGCATGGCGCGCACGTGCTCATCCAGGCATTCTTCTATTTTCTCAAGCATTTGATTTTCGCTAAGCGCCACCCACTCAGCATCTGCGCCTGCCCTGCCCTCTGCGGTGCAGGCTTTCAGCTTTTCGCTTCCCATCGCAGCTCTGGCCGCAAAAGCTACATTCCTTTTTTCAGGATAAGCTTCGGTTATCATAGCCGGCAACTTTGCAACGGTTTGAAAATCTTCGCTATCCGGCCCTACCTCAAGCCTTCCGAATAAGTTTTCAAGGGGCAAATTTTGGACTTCGCCTATTTTTTTACCCAAAAGCTCTTCGCAAAGGACTTCTGCCAAGGCGGTTAGCACAGGGCCGCCGTAAGTGAAGAATTTTGTATCCAGAATATCTTCCGCATCCGGGTCTATTAAAACATAAATCTTAAGCGTTCCGGATTTTACGTCCACTAGGGCAAGCCCTTTATTATCGGCATCCATTTGAAATATAGCACCGCGCCGCTTGGGAAAGCGAGCTATTTGGGCTAGATTTTCGGGAATATCCATATCTTCCGACATAGCAAAAGGAATATACAAAAATTTTTCTAAATTTCAATTCATGACCTTTGGTATTCCGAATTTTATAGGTGACTTTGTGCGGGAATACTCGCCATGGCCGGAACTCGCTTTGCTTGTGAATGCAATTTTGGCGGTAATTGCGGTTTTAGCCGTGGGTATAGGCTCTGCTCCTATTTTGATTTACATGGAACGCAAGGTGTGCGCGCACGTTCAGTGCAGGCTTGGCCCCATGAGGCTCGGCTGGCACGGAATTATACAAACCGTTGCAGATGTGACAAAACTCCTTTTCAAAGAGGTTTATTCGCCCAAAGGCGTGGACACAATACTCTATTACCTAGCCCCGATGATATCTTTAACCGCCCCGTTTTTTACGCTCGCCCTAATCCCATTCGGCACACAGTGGCAAGTTATAAACCTGGATTTTGCGGTACCGGCTATAATAGCCATAAACGGGCTTGGGCTTTTTGCAATTCTTTTGGGCGGGTGGGCATCTAACAATAAGTATTCGCTTTTGAGCGCTCTCAGAAGCGGCGCGCAAATGATAAGCTATGAGGTTTCATTTGCCTTGATTATGCTATTTGTGGTGATGATTTCCGGCAGTGCCTCCCTGAACGATATTGTTGCAACACAAAGCGGCACTGTTTTGGACTGGTGGATTTTTAAACTGCCCGTTCTGGGGTTTGTAGCTTTTTTGATGTTTTTATGCGTTAGCACTGCGGAACTCAACCGTGCCCCCTTTGACATTGCAGAAGCGGAGCAAGAGCTAACCGCCGGTTTTCACACCGAATACACGGGAACGGCTTTTGCCATGTTCTACCTAACCGAATACATAAACATGATAGGTGCCTCTGCGCTGGGTGCTATTTTCTTTTTGGGTGGTTGGCAAGCACCTTTAATAGGCGTAGAAAGCGTTGATAAGATTCTTTTGGCCATCCCCGATTTGGTCTGGATGTTTGTGAAAATTTATTTTTTAATCTGGCTTTACATGATGTTCCGCTGGACATGGCTAAGGCCCAGAGTTGACCAGCTTATGAGTTTTGAATGGAAATTTTTATTGCCCTTGAATTTAATTTTGCTGGGGCTAGGAGCTTTGTTCACCGCTATGGGTTGGGTTTTATGAGTGCTTCAAAATATTTTTACGCCGCAATAACAGGCCCCATCAGCTTGCTAAAAGGCCTGTCTGTTTCCCTTAAATACTTTTTAAATCCGAGAAGAATAGTGACCGAGCAATACCCGGAAAACAAGGCTACGCTCAAAATGCACGAACGTTTCAGGGGGCGAGTGGAGCTCATTCACAATGAACAGGGTTTGCACGGATGCACGGCTTGCGGAATTTGCGAAAAGTCTTGCTCCACAGCCTCCATAAATGTGCTTGCAACCAAAAACATAGCCGGCAAAAGAGTTTTGGGCAAATATCTTTACCGCCTGGATAGCTGCACCCAGTGCGGGTTTTGCGTGGAAAACTGCCCCTTTGGCTGCCTCAGAATGGCACAAGACTTTGAAATGTCTTCTACGGACCGGCAAGTGTTCAATATGATTCTGAACAAAACGGAAGGGCAGGGCTAATAATCAAGTCCTATCTTTTCAAATGCTGCCCGCAATCCTTCTCCGTCAAGAGGCTTGGAAATAAGGGCTGCTACGCCTAAATGCAAGAGCTTGCTTTGAGCATCCGGCGAAAGCTTGGGGGTTGCCAAAATAATTTTGCAACGGGATTTCAAGTCCGGAGTTTTTTCCAGTGCAGCCAGGAACTGAAGCCCATTTAAATCCGGAGTTTCTATATCATAAACTATAACGGGCAATTTTTTTGAACCGCTGATTTTATGTAAAACTTCATTTCCGCTTTCGCTTACAAACACGGAGTTAATGTTTTTTTTTTGCAACCATTGCGGCAAAAATTTTTTGGAAGAAAAATCCTGCAACGCTCCGTAAAAATCAAAAAGAAATTTTACCTCCAGACGATGAAGCTCATTCATAAGGGTTTTCATATCACCCAAGGTACTCACTTTCTCTAATACAGGCATATTTTATCTCCTTTTATCAACCCTTTATAATCGCCATTTTGCCGGAGCTGTTGTTCTCGGATACCGAGAGAGGTCCTTTCATAGGCGCAGAGCAATTGTAGCGCGAATATGGCGAAACTACCGAAATATCCGCTTCCAAAGTTCCAAGAACTTTTACCTTTGCCGTTTTATTTTCAAAAACCATTTGGTCAAATTTAGCGACTCTGCCATCAAACATCTGCCGTTTTTTAATTAATTCCTGTAAAGTCGCTATATCTTTCAAAAGCACTTTCGATTCCTCCTCATTCAAAGATTCGGCTTTATTCCAAACCTTGTATCTATCAAAAATCAAGCTTACATCTGCCATAACGGAATTAGCCAGTTCTTTTGCCTTTTCCTGACGGTAATGCGTGCGTATGTTCACAACGGTTTTAGCTCCCGTTTCGGAACCCAAATCCCCTCCGCACTCAACACCCTTGAATGCAGTTGTAACTCCGCCTATAATAGACCCCCCCAGGCGAAGCTCGCCGAGGCAGCTTATGTTTGAATGCAAAATATCCTTTGTGATTAAAACATCACCTTCGGCAACAATGGTGGCAGCACTGACGAATGTAGCCGCCACAAACGAGCCGGCGAGTATTTCTGCTTTTTCTTTGCCTTGAATACCGCCGGCGCACTTAATATAACCCTTTGCCTTTACCTTTGCGCCGGATATAAGCCCATTTATCACAATATTCTCTTCCGACATAACTTCAAAGCCGTCTGTAACGTTGCCGTGTATAATAACAGTTCCGGGAAAATTTATATTGCCTGTTGATAAATCCACATCACTCTGCAAAACATAGCTGCGACGAATCATTATAACATCATCTTGAACGCCTGGAGTTCCTGCAGCGGTTACAACTATATTTCCGTCTTTTTCTTCCACTCCTTCACCTAAAAAATATCTCGCATTTGCGCCGGGTTTTGCCTCTATGGGAAGCCCGTTAACATCTTCCCCTGGTTCGCCGTTTGTCGGCGGAATTATAGTAGCCAGAACATCTCCGGCATTAACCAGAGTGACCTGCATTGAGTTTTTATAATCAATGGATTTACCGTCTTTTGGGTCTGCTATGAACTGCGGCTTTGCGCTCATGTCAACTTTGTATTCTATATACCCGTCTTCACCGTCTTTGGGCTTTACGCCTTTGGCTATGGTAACCTCTTGCGGATTTTCCTCCAGCAATTGTTTTTCAACTAATCTATCGTTTATTTCAACTTTTATGTTTTCTTTTTTACATGCCTCTATAACATCTTCATATGTTACCAACCCGCCTTCTTTAACCCCGGTTAACGGATACATCTTTACTTCCATCCGGTCCCTAGAGATTGCAATATGAAAATGATTTTTCTTCGCTGCCTTTTGGGAAGCATCGGGTTGCTCTATGTCAAATTCTTCATTTTCTTCGCTCATAATAGTATTCCAGTTGGGAGTTGAGAATTTGGTTCTCAACTCCCTGTTCTTAACTAGGTGTTTCCCTCCGCATCATCCTCTATAACCGGCTTGGCAACCACATTTCTGCGGCCATGCGCCATCTTGGAACGGTCAAATTCCATTCCGCCATCACCGTCGTTTTCGTTTGCCGCCGGAATAACCGGAGCAGGAGCTATGGGTGCAAGGTCTGCAGGAGCTATGCCCTGTGGATTTGCAGTGCCGTTAAAACGAGGCGGTAGCGGGCGGCGACCCTCTACAGCAGGCGCAGATTCAATTGCTACCGGACGTGGAGGAACCGGAGCAGCAGCTTGTGGTGCAAGGGCTTCATTTGAAAACACGTCCGGCACCTTTGCCGCAGGGCGGCGAATTTGTACCGGGCGATTTTGCTGTGAATTGCCCCTTGAACGGTTTTGCGAAGATTGCAAGTTGGTTGTTCTGTTTTGTGGTTTATCGTCTCTCTGGTTTTTTCCGAAAATATCCGGAGTTTTGGAAATATCCACAGGTTTTCTTTTAAAATCCTGATTGAATTTTTTAACCACAGGAGTACGAAGGTCTTTGCGCAAACCGTTTAAACGGGCGAGCGCAAGTATTACGAGCCCCAAATTGAGCAGCGTTACAATTAGAATCAAAATTTCCATTGCCTTTCCTTTTTTTAATGATGTTATGTGCAGCATTTAGTTAACCTTTTTAGCTTCAGAAGCCGATTGCCTTATCAGATTTGCCACTTCTTGCAGTTTTCCTTCCGATTCGCTAATCATATTTTCAATACCGACTATCTGTCTTTCCAGCAAATTTATACGACTGAGAAGCGACAGTATAAAAGTCAGCAAAAGAAAAAGAGATATACCTAGCACAGCGGTTACAAATGCCACGTGTATAAATATAGTAAATTATTTCACGCTTATTTTCCCGTTCTCGTTTATAAAAAGCTTGGTTTCCGGAATATCCGCCTCTGTAAGCTCCTTGATTTTTTTTATGCAGGCGCCTGTTGAATCCAAAATGGGGCGGCGCGACCCGCTTTCCCCTGCTTGAATTGCGGAAAATATTTCGCCTTCAATGAAATTGCCCTCTTTGTCCGTTTTTATCTTTATTATTGGGGCATATCCGCTTATACCGGAGATATTTACGTTTGTGCTTGTGGCGAAATTCCCTAGGCTGTAGGCGATGAATTTCCCTTTGTAAAGGTCAATGGCTCTGGGAACGTGCGGGCCATGCCCAAAAACCATGTCTGCCCCGCTGTCTATGGCTAAACGGGCGAATTCATAAGGGTTGCCCCGGTTTTCCCCTACAAACATTTCCGTTTTGCGCGTTATGTGTGCATTGCCGGGCCCCTCGGCTCCTATGTGCATAGCAACTATGACTATATCGGATTTTTCTTTAAGTTCCGAAATCAAGCGTTTTGCCTTTGCCGCATCGCTAATGCGCACCGTTCCGTTATTCGGGGCAAAGGCTGCAAACCCGTAGCGAACACCTTCCTTTTCCAAAATATATGTTTCCGCCGTTTCTTCAAAGCCGGCAAACCCCAGCCCTGCTTCTTTAAGAGTCTTCTGCGAGCTTTTGCGTCCGGCTGCGCCAAAATCCCCTGAGTGGTTATTTGCAACGCTCAAAAGGTCGAAACCGGCTTTAACCAAAAGGTTTACGTATCTCTCCGGCATTCTGAAAGTGTAGCAAACACTTGGATTTGAGCATTGTTTAGCAGTGCCACCGGAGTCAAGCAAAACGCCTTCCAAATTGCCTACCGTTATATCTGCATTTTTCAGAATATCCTGTACGCTTTCAAATGTAAGCGCTCCGTCTTGCGGCGGGAGAACCGGAGCCTTGTCCGGGTAGTTCACGCCCATCATAATATCGCCTACGGCCACAAATGAAAGGGTATCCTTGGCCGCAAAAGCGGCAGAAATGAGTAAAAACGGCAAAATGATTTTTTTCATAGGTTTGGGTAATATACAATATTTTGGGAACTATAGTGACAATTTGTTACAAAAATTTTCAAGAAATGCGATTTTTATTTAAAAGTAAATTTTTCCATTTCTTTCTTGAATTTATCATCAGATGACTGCTGCCCAATAACTTTGCTTTCAAATGTAATTTTATTTATGCGTTCCCCAGTGACAGTTTTTCCACTGGCTTTTTCAACATGCAAACTTTCGCCGAACATATTTTTGGTCATAGGTATTATGCCAAGGGTGCTGGCTTTATCTGCAATTCTTTTGCGCTTGAAATAATCCACAACAAAATCCGGAGAATGTTCATAGTCCGCATCTTCACCTATGGCTTCTATCACATTTATGTAAAATTTCTTGACCGCTTCGCATAAAGGCAAATACACGCTTTTGTAAAACACTTCGTATTCCTTAATATTGGCAAGAGTCAGTTTATTTCGCAGTATTAAATCGAATATTTGAATCATTGTGCCATTACCAGCATAAATATAGCCATCTATTTGATTGCAATAATAATCTAATTGATCTATTGTTGTTTCGGCTGGCTCTATAATTCCGCCTTTTCCATCTCCAACTCTGCATTCATTAACTAATTTAATATCGTTTTTTATTTTTGCAGCTTCTACAGAATAATCATAGTCTTTAAATTTCAAACTCGGCTCTCTAAGTTCCATAGCCTCTTTCATTTCTTTATCAACACGGCTACCCGTGTAAAACTTAAACATTTTCATGCCTAAATTGTTAAATTTTATCAAAGCAGCCTGAAGATTTCTATACACCGGCTCTAATGAAACTCTAATAGGCTGTGCGGGTTTTGTTATCGGTATGTTATGCCCATCGTACGGGAAACCGTTTATCTGGCCTTTGTGAGCATTTGCTTTAACCCAAACTTTAGCTTTTGCTGGAATTTTCGCTGCAGACTGTGCTTCCTTGACATACTTGCCTTCGGTATTGGGATTTGTCAATGCTTCAAAAGCCAAACCTGATTCAGCAAGCTCATTGCCTAGTCCATCATATTTTGATAAATCCAAATCATTCATATTATTATATAATTCCCAATACTGAAATTTCTCATAAATTTACAAAATTATTTAAGCCGCCAACGAGCATTTTCCAAGCCAGCCTCGTTCCCCAGCACCCGCCAATCAAGCTGTCAATCCTATTCATCATGGGAATTTTGACATTCCTATTGGCGAATTTGTATATAGTTCCAAATATTTTCTATATTTATTTTAAATATAGGAGTATTCTTATGAAAAAAGCTGTATTTTTGCCTGCTTTTGCGTTGGCGACCCTTGTTTCTGTTTCTTATGCTGCGGATACGCCTATTTCACAGTTCAATTCTGCAACCCCTAAAAAAGCAAATATTTTAGGGACTACCTTTTATGCGTATAAATATCCCCCTACAGGGGTTAACTCTCCAACATGCCCTGTATGCGTTGACGACGCCGGCCTTGTTTCCGATGGGGCTGCAAAAATAGACTTTAGCGGAGTTTTAAACGGCGGAGTAGCCATAGGCTTGAATACCGGCGCAGAAGATAATGATATTGTAGATTTTTCGGGCTGTTTAGATGGTTTTAAATACTCGTATAAAGGTTTGCACGATTTTAAAATTAATGGAGCCGAGACCGCTTTGAAATCATTCTCCGGGTCTGCCGTAGATGTTTGGACTACGGCTAATGTATCGCTTGCCGACCTAGGAACAAATAAGGATAAAATCAGCAAATTTGCTTGGGAAGTTCAAAAGTACGATGACAAAGCTAGTGCTACAGCAATCTCCGGTAGTTTGGCCATAAAGGATTTTGTTTGCGCAAACGGTGTTTTTGGAGGTATCGTAGCTCCGCCTGAAAAGGGTGAAGATTATTATGTTTTGGAAAATTTTGACAATGTTCAAACCAATGGTAGAAGCAGTAGAATGACTAATTATTATTGGTATATCTATAAAGTTGGTACAACAGAGTATGGAGATAATTACGCTGAAGCAGAAAATGATAATAAATTTGCAAAATTGACATATACGCTTGGCACTACTTCCGGAGATGAAAAAACAGCGGCAGGTATAGGCGTAACCCCTTCCAACACAGCAACCGCATACTATGATTTTTCCTCTTGCACAGGCTTTAGCTATATGTATAAGGGAGCGTCTCATGTTTTAAAATCCTTGGATATTGGAGTTACACAGAATAAGGGATACGACCATATATACAAGCTGGAAATACCGGCTTCTGTAGGTTGGAAAGAGCAAACCGTATCACTGGCAAAAACAAACTGGGCCCAAGCCCCTTGGGTTCCTGCTACTGAGAAAAAAGATTTTGCCACTAATAAAATTTTGAAATTCGCATGGGAGGTTACAGATGACGATGGAGCTGAAGGTTCTTTATCCATAGATGACTTCTCTTGCTTAGGTATTACCAATGCGCCTCCGACCATAGCTCTTTCCATTAGCTCTAGTTCCTCGCCGTCTGGCAACAGCAGTTCAAGCAACGTAAACGCTAGTAGCAGTTCAACTGTAACAACAAGTAGCTCAAGCGCAACAGGTGGCTCAAGCAGTTCAGGCTCGGCTGGTTCAAGTTATGCTCACTGCATAAAAGATGGTATCTGCCTAGATGGGCCGTTCACTTTAAGTGAATGCGTTGATACAATTAAAGGTGTGCCAAGCAATAGTTGCTCCTCGCCTATCATCCTGCCACAGCTTGTGCATAGCAACTCTTTAAATGCGATGCAAAATGCCGTGAATTTGCAGATTACGAGCGATGCCGCAATTCAAATTTTTGATTTGAAAGGCAATGCGGTTCGCACCTTGAAGCTCGCACAAGGCAACTATATTGTTCCGCTTTCGGATTTGCCGCACGGCCTGTATATAGTCAAGGCCGGCAATGCATCATGGAAACAAACGGTTAAAGTAGCCGTAAAATAACGAGTTTAGTTTGTATTCGCCGCTCCCTCCTAGCGGCGATGCTTAAAAGAAAAACGTAGCTACACCACCAAGAGCAAAAACTCCCGCACCAATGCCGAAAATTAATCTCTGGTCTTCACTGTCTTTCTTATCTTTTGCATAACCATCAAATTTTTTGGTCCAGCTTTCAATTCCGGCAAGGTCAGGCATGTTATCCTTCAACTTATCCATTTCTTTTTTATTATCCTGCGCATCCACATGATTATACACGGCAAGACCGCCGAGAGCAACAGCAGCGGTAAAGGTGACAATTCTTGTCCACCCGCGCCAGCCAAGTCCGGAACCTTCTTCTTTGCCTTTGTCTTTGTCTGCAACTTCTTTCACCGCTGCCTTGCCCATAGCGTAATTGTAGTCAAAACCCTGAGACTTCAAAGAACCGCTCAAAAGAGAATCCGCATGGAGCTTCCACACATCGTAACCTTCAACCGATTTGTAACGCTCTATCTCGCCAAAAGAACCCTCAACCTTCAAATCAAGGCCGCTCTTGGAAAGCAACAGTTTGGACATACCTAAATTAACATTTAACGAGTCGGTTTTAAAAGGATAATTGATGAACTGCAAATTCGCCACAAAGCCCGGAACGGAGCGGTCCATAGACTTCGCTGTATCCCTTGGAACGCCAACATGGCCTTTGAATAAAAACGGGGATTTCTCGCTTGCGCTATCCTGTGCCACAAGCTCAAACTGCTCCTTTTCCGCATCGTAAGAACCAAGCTCTATTTTTGTGCCAAGCGAAGGCTCGCTTATAATCGTGCTTTGCGTGATTATTATATAATCTTTCAGCACGGCTATGGAACGGTCAAGTTTCTGCCTGTAAACATCATGCTTTTTTTGGAACTCCGCCACTTGGCGCATACCTTCTTTTGTCCAAATATCACGCCTCTTGTTAAAAGCTTCGGGTGTCTCGTCCGGCTTCTGAGGCTCCAGAGCAGGATAGCTGCTGGCAAAATCTTCAAGAATTTTCTTTATCTCTTCGCCTACCTGCACTTTACGGGCCTCTATGATTTTTATCCTGGCTTCGTAGCCCTCAACCGTGGTGTTTTTGCTTAAAGTCTTGACGAAGTCAATTTCATTTTCCGTACTGAATATGCTCTTTTCCTCCAGAGCTGCGTATATCTTGAATTTAGCTCCCGGAACAGCCTGAAATGTTGTATCCCAAGGGTTGTAGCCCTCCTTGCGAACGCTGATTTTTACGGTACCTGGAATTAAAAGGTCGTAGTCCGCCGGGGTTGCTCCGATTTCCTCTTTGCCTATCCATATTGAGGCGGATTCAGGGCTGGATTTTATATTGACCGAGCTATACAGGGAGGCTTGGTTTTCCTCAATTTTCTTTTTTGCCTTTTGCAAATCTGCCAAACGCATGGCGTGCGATTTGGTGTCGCGCTCCGTTCGGTCAAAGAGTTCCTTGTCCCACTTGTCTTTGCGGGCTTCGTATTCAGCCTGCTTCTCAAACTCGCCCTTAGGTTCAAGGGGAGGCATAAAAGACACCGTGTTCTTTTTCACATGATCTATTGCCCTGTATGTTGCAGAGATGCTATCTTGCAAAAGGGCAAGCCTTCGGGTGTAGGTCTCAAAGCCGGCCGTGTCTTTGATGGAAAGCTCCACCAAGTTTAGCGGCAGGTTGCTCACAACACCGAGCTTTTGCACGGTGTCGGGCTTTTGTGGCAGAGCCACGGGTACAGGCGTACCCGCTGAATCCGTTGGTATTTGGAACTTTATAGCTTCCTGTGAAAAAGCTACGGAAACCGAGAAAAGAAGGGCTAGGCAGCCGAGTTCTCTAATTCCTGGTTTACGCTGTGCTGGGTTAGCATATTTACCTTTGCTCATGGTTTCTCCTTGTTTTGAGGGGTGAAAATTCTTGCGATGGCTTCTGCAGCCAAATGGTAATTATTTTTGCCGATATCCATCATTTGGAAAATGAATATAGAAAAATAAAAAGCCTCCTCAGGAGGCTCTGCACAAGTTTTCTACCTTTACCCCACTATGCTCCTGGACGGCAAACTTTTAGCTACCCAAATTGAGCAGGAACTCAAAAGCCAAGTGCAAACCATTGTCCAAAAGCTTGGAGGCAAAGTTCCTGTCCTTGCAACCATACTGGTTGGCGAAGACCCTTCCAGTGCAACCTACGTAAAAATGAAGGGCAATGCTTGCAAACGGGTGGGCTTGGATAGTTTGCCGGTTTTTTTGCTGCAAAGCACCACAACCGAAGAATTGCTCGCAAAAATCTCCGAACTGAACGCAAACCCCCTTGTAAAGGGAATTTTGCTGCAGCACCCAGTTCCCAAACAGATAGACGAAAGAAAATGCTTTGATGCCATTGACCTGAAAAAGGATGTTGACGGGGTTACCGCACTCGGTTTTGGGCTTATGAGCATGGGCGAAAGAGTTTATGGCTCTGCTACTCCCAAAGGCATAATAACGCTTTTGGAGCATTATAAAATCCCGCTTGAAGGCAAACACGCCGTTGTGGCAGGGCGTAGCGCGATTTTAGGGAAACCCATGGCGGCAATGCTCCTGAACAAAAACTGCACCGTTACAATTTGCCACAGCAAAACGCAAAACCTGCCGGATTTTGTAAAACAGGCAGATGTTTTGGTGGGTGCGGTGGGCATTCCGCAGTTCATCAAAACGGAATGGATTAAAAAGGGAGCGGTGGTTATAGACGCCGGTTACCATAACGGCGGTGTTGGCGATGTTCAAAAGGAAAATCTGGAAAATATTGCCGGTGCATATACTCCTGTGCCTGGCGGGGTTGGGCCTATGACAATAGCAACGCTTATTCAGCAGACCGTTGAGGCGTGTTTGCGGTGAACAGCAGGCGAGTTGCTATAAAAACCCTAAAATATTCTCCCCGTCCTTTGCCCGCCTTGTTAAATCTTCGCAGTGTTTTATTTTGCCCTGAATTTCCTTGTAAAGTTCAAAATTGTCCCTAGCTTCCCTTAATTCGGTTTTTAAACGCGAAATTCGGAGTTTTAGAATAGCGTTTGAAAAATCCATCACAGCAGACTCGCCTGTCCAGGGTTTTTCCGGCAAACGAGTTAAAAGTTCCCTGTGAGCCGGAGGCAATTTGCCGTAGAGTATTTTCAAATCTATTTTGCCTATTTCCTCGTAAAGAGCGTAGCCGTAATCCAGAAGCTCGGCAAGCCAGCGCGACGTTAGAAGGCTGGGATCGCAGACTTGAATTGCCCCGCCCAGAAGCTCGGGATTTCTGAAAATCACGCTCACAAGCCAAATTTCATTGCTGGGCAAGGAGTTCCAGGGGATTTCCGGAACCTCTTCTTTTTGAACTGCCGGAGGAGGCTTTGCAAAAGATTTTCTTGCCCGAAAAACAGGCAGATTTTTAGACGCTCCAAACCTCTCGCTCAATAAATTCAGGTATTGATTTTTTAGTTCGGCATTGTTCATTGAGGCGATTAATTTTTTTGCCCTTGAAACAAAAGCGGCCTTTTCTTCAGAGCTTGCAAGCGGGCTTTTGTCTGCCAGGTAGTTCAGCCAGTTTTTAGCCTTGCCTTGGCATTTTTTAAAGGCCTCCGCTCCGCCCTGCCTCACAAGCGAATCGGGGTCTGTTTTTTCTCCGCTCTCGCTCGTTAAATCCACAATATTAACGGAAAAACTCTGCGTAAGCAAAACCTCTATGCACCGTTCCGTTGCTGCTTGCCCTGCGGCATCTCCGTCCAAGCTCACATACGCAGACTTTGTATATCTCGCAAGCAGCTTTGCCTGAACTTCCGAAAGCGCGATTCCGGAAATAGCAACCGCATTTTCCAACCCGCTTTGAAACATGGATATCACATCAAAATAACCCTCAACCAGAATCACGGAATTCTCTTTTGATATTGCCCTGCGGCTGTTGTGCAACCCAAATAGGACTTCGCTTTTGTTGTAAACCAATGTTTCCGGGGAATTCATATACTTAGCGGGGCTGTTATCGCTTAAATCGCGCCCCCCAAAGCCGAGAACCGCACCCGATAAGCTGCGTATAGGAATCATCAGCCGGTTCCTGAACTTATCCACCGCACGGCCCTCTTTCTCGGAGGCCAAGCCTGCCTTTAACACAAACTCCGGCTTAAACCCGCTCTTGCCCGCAACCTCCAAAAACCCGCCTTGAGGCGCATACCCAAGCCCGAATAAATCCCTCGTTTTCGCCGCTATCTCCCTTTTGTCCAAATAGGACTTTGCAAAGTCCGATTTTGCCAGTTGCTCCTTGAACCAGGTATTTGCAAGCTCGTTCATCTTTCTCATCAAATCTTTTTCTTCGTAGTTTTCATCCTGTACTTGAGAGAGTTTGGGCAAAACAAAGCCTACCGTATTCGCCACAAATTCTATTGCAGAGCGAAAATCCATTTTTTCGTGTTCCATAACGAACTTGAACACGTCGCCGCCCGCACCGCAGGCAAAGCACTTGTAAATCCCCATGTTCGGGTTCACGTTCATGCTTGGGTTGTTATCGTTGTGAAAGGGGCAAAGCCCTAAAAATTTTCCGCCGCTTGCCCGCTTTAAGGGAACAAACTGCTCTATCACAAGGCTTATGTCTGCGGCCTCTTTCAATTGCCTAATTGTTTCGTCCGAGTAAAAGAGCATAGCGGGAGTTATAGCATGTACGAGATTTGAACTCGTGTTACCGGCGTGAGAGGCCAGCGTCCTGGGCCACTAGACGAACATGCCAAAAGTGGAATGTAAATATAGTAAATTTTCTACATTATCATTCCTGCATTTATTGCGGATATTGTAGCGAAAGTGGCGGAATTGGCAGACGCACTAGACTTAGGATCTAGCACCGCAAGGTATGGGAGTTCAACTCTCCCCTTTCGCATGGCATTTTTTTTTGGGAGAAAACCTTGGCTATAAACTGTCAAACCAACATAAGCGTAACTGACGAAAATCACCGTTCAGTTGAATTTACCGTTTCCGTTAGCGAAATGGAAAAACTTTTTGATAAAGGCGTCGGCGAGTTTCGCAAGCAAGTGTCCATGAAGGGGTTTCGCCCCGGGCAGGTTCCAAAGCAGCTCTTTGTATCGCGTTTTGGCGATGAGGTATATCGTGAAACCGTGGACAGAGTTGTGAACGAAGACTTAAAAAACGAATTTGAAAAAATAGTTGAAACTTGGAAAACAGATGATAAGTTGGAGATAGCGGCTCCTGCCGAACATGGGGACCTTCAAGCAGACCGAGGCCAAGACCTGGTGTATAAGCTTAATATTGCGCTTAACAAACCTCTCACCGTGCAGGGCTATAAGGACCTTGGGGTTAAAGTTCCCGCCCTCGTTGTCGCAGAAGAGGAGATAAATGATGTGGTTCAAAGCTTACGCAAAAGACTCGCAAAAGAATTATCGGTAAATCGCCCTTCCAAAAACGGCGATATTGTGAAAGGCAAATATCTAAGGCAGGCCATTGACGGCGAAGAGAAACCGCTCCCCGAAAATTCCGATTTTGAGCTTGAAATAAGCGAGGAGATTAATTTAAAAGAACTGAAAGAAGCCTTAACGGGCGTGAGCGCAGGCCAGGAAAAGGAGTTTACCATTCACTATCCGAGCGACCACCCGAATGCGGAGCTAAAAGGCAAAACGGCGGATTACAAAGTTGAGATAACAGAGGTTTACGAGCTTGAACTGCCGGCTCAAGATGAAAAATTTTACTCAATAGCAGGTGCGGAAAACGAAGCCGATTTAAAGTCAAAGATATCCGATGACATTTTAAAAGAAAGGCTGCAGAGGGCTCGCCAAATCGCACTCAAAGAGGCTTTTGACAAACTAATCGCTCAAAATCCTTTCCCGATTTTGGAAGAGCAAATAAAATACACGGCGGAAAGAAGCTTGCAGCAGCACCATCAACATCACGAGCATGAGCATGATGAAGAAATAACGGTTTCAAAAGAGCAGTTAGATGCCATGCGTCCCGAAATAAGCCGCGCTATTCAAGAAGACCGTATTTTGCGCGCCATAGTAGAGCAAGAAGCGTTAAAACCTACTCAGGGCCAGGTGGATGCGAGAATACAGGAAATTGCAGATTCGGCGAGAATGGATTTTGCCT
The DNA here is from genome assembly GCA_031273195.1 of Candidatus Fibrimonas sp. Lineage (GTDB taxonomy): Bacteria > Fibrobacterota > Fibrobacteria > Fibrobacterales > Fibrobacteraceae > Fibrimonas. Next base: position 5,309 of record JAISSJ010000117.1, on the reverse strand, counting down.
TGGTTAAAGATTCCATGCGCAAAAACGGACAGATAAACAAACTGCGCGAAAGCCTAAAACTGGAACTTGCGCAAAATCTCTTGATAGGCGAGAATTTACCGGAAAAAACACAGGAGAATGTATGATTATACCCAGCATTTTTGAAGATACGGGCAGGGGCGAGCGGGCTTTTGACATTTATTCGCGCCTTTTAAAGGACCGTATAATTTTTTTAGGCGCGCCTATAAACGATGAAGTTGCAAATGTGATAATAGCACAGTTGATTTATTTGGAATATGAAAACAAGCAAAAAGACATCACCGTTTATATCAACAGTCCGGGCGGCTACATTTCAAGCGGCTTGGCTATTTACGATACCATTCAGTACATAAGCTCCGATGTTGTCACAATTTGCATAGGCGAGTCATCTTCAATGGCTGCTATTATACTGGCGGCGGGCACAAAGGGAAAAAGGTTTGCGCTCCCGCATTCCAGAATAATGCTGCATCAACCGCAGGGCTATGCCAAGGGCCAAAGTTCCGATATTCAGATTCATGCGAGGGAGGTGATAAACACACGTGATAAGCTGAATGATATATTGGCAAAACACACGGGAAAAAGCCAGGAAGAGATAAAGAATAAAACCGACCGCGACTTTTACCTGACTCCGCAGGAGGCCTTGGAATTCGGCATTATAGACGAGGTATATAAACCCAGGGATAATAATTCTAAGTTATGAGGGTTAGTTATAAAAATAAAGGTAATGCAAAGTGAAAAAAAATCTGGCATCTTGTAATTTTTGCGGAGCTAACATAGACGAAGTGGGGAGGTTGATAACCGGCCTTGATGGTGTTGCCATATGCGATAGATGCATTCGCACCTGCAATACCATAGTTTTATCGGATAAGAGCGTAAAGCAAACTGCGCAGCCCGCTCAAAACGAGCAGCCAAAGTTTTTTTTGCCGCCGCCCTCCGAATTGAAAAAATATCTGGACAATTTTGTGATAGGCCAGGATGCGGCGAAAATCGCCCTTTGCGTGGCCGTGTATAACCATTATAAAAGGCTTTATCTCACAGGTTCTCAAAAATTATCCGTTGAGATAGACAAGTCAAATGTTCTCTTTGTTGGCCCAACGGGTTCCGGCAAAACGCTTTTGGCGCAAACTCTTGCCCGTTTTTTGCAGGTTCCGTTTACCATAGCGGATGCCACAGTTTTAACCGAGGTAGGTTATGTAGGCGAAGATGTGGACAGCATTCTGGTCCGGCTTTACCAAGCCGCCGACTACAATGTGCAATCTGCGGAGAAGGGTATTGTTTTTATAGATGAACTGGATAAAATCGCCCGCAAATCGGCCAATCCTTCCATCACCCGCGATGTATCCGGCGAAGGCGTTCAGCAGGGCTTGCTGAAAATTTTAGAAGGAACAATAGCAGCTATTCCTCCAAAGGGTGGCCGCAAACATCCGGAGCAGCATTTGGTTCACATAAACACCCGCAATATTTTATTTATATGCGGCGGCGCTTTTGAAACGCTGGACAAGGTAATTTCAAAACGCATAAACTCCGGCGGCGGAATAGGTTTTGGAGCGGAAGTCGTATCAAAAAGCGAGAGCAAAATCGGAGAGATACTCAGCAAATGCGAACCGGAAGACCTTATTCGCTTTGGGTTGCTCCCGGAGTTGGTAGGCCGTTTGCCCGTTATAGTCAGTTTGGACGAACTGGACGAAGAAGCCCTTTTGAACATTTTGACAAAACCGCAAAACGCCCTGATAAAACAATACACGGAACTTTTTGCAATGGACAACATAGAGCTTTCCTTTACCGAAGAAGCCTTAAAAACCATAGTCAAAAAAACCGTTGAGCAAAAAACCGGAGCGCGTGGCCTGCGTTCCGTGATGGAAAGAATTTTAACTCCTTACATGTTCAATGTTTCAAAGGAACAAGAGCAGACTGTTTTAGAAATAAACGCAGAAATTGTTGAGAACACTTTGGCAAAGAGCAGGAAACAATAGCAGCAGAGGTAGCAAATTGACCGCAGAAAAAAACGAAACGACTATCAGCAAGGAAGAAGCCGGATTTCCCCAACCCGATTTTGACAAGGGTTTCCCAGTTGTGCCCTTGCAAAAATTCGTAATGTTCCCCCGCATGGGAACAAGGCTCTCCTTTGACAGGCAAATAACCCTGAATGCCCTAAGGCGCATAGATGATTCCAAAGGCTTTGTGATTTGCCTTTTGCAAAAAAACCGGGAAACGGACATACCCAAAGAAGATGAACTGTATTCTATTGGCATATTGGCCTATGTAAAGGGGATTTCCGGAACGCCGAACAATCTGCTCTTGGTAAATTTGTTCGGGGTTTTGCCTGTTGACATAACCGAGATTTCCTTGCATGAAAAAGACGGGGACAAATATTTCCACGCTTCCGCAAAACCGCGTTTTTTGGAATTCAAAGACAAAAAGCTTTCAAAGCCCCTTGCGGAAAATTTGCTAGTTTCAATGGAGCAATATTCAAAAACCCGCCATAACCTGCCGGAAAATCTGAAGGACATTCTAAAAGGTATGCCACCGGAGGAGCGTTGCCTTATAGCCCACAGTTTTTTGAGAATTCCCGACGATGAACATCAAAGCATTTTGGAAAGCATCTCTTTAGAAGAGATGTATTCAAAAATAGACTTGGCAATAAATACCGCACTGGATGTTCACAGGATAATTTCCCTGAACAGGCAGCAGGTTGAAATAAAAATGCAACGTTCCCAAAGGGAATACATGCTTCAGGAACAAATTTCCCAGCTTCAAAAAGAACTAGATGAGATAAACGCAAACGGCATAGATAGCGAAAATTTTTCAAAAAAAGCGAGGGAACAGAAATTTCCGCCTATAGTAAAGGAAAAATTTGATGAAGAAATGGCACGTTTAAAGCTGTTAAATCCGATGAACCCCGAATATACCGTGGTTCGCAACTACATAGACTGGCTGCTTGCCCTCCCGTTTGGCATTTATACCGAAGATGTTCTGAACATAGAAAGGGCTACCGATAGCCTTAATTCCAAGCATTTTGGCTTGGAAAAGGTTAAAGAGAGAATTTTAGAGCACATAGCCGTTTTGCAGATGGCGGAGAAGTTAAAGAACAAAGACGTGAAAAGCCCTATTTTGTGTTTGGTTGGCCCGCCAGGTGTTGGCAAAACAACCCTCGCAATGTCCATAGCCAATGCCATGAACAGAAATTTGGCCCGCATCTCGCTAGGCGGAGTTCACGACGATGCGGAAATACGTGGCCATCGCCGCACTTACATAGGTTCAATGCCGGGCCGCTTAGTGCAGGCTCTTCGCAAGGCCAAAAGCATGAACCCTTTAATTTTGCTGGACGAGATAGACAAAATGTCAAGCGATTTCAGAGGAGACCCGGCAAGCGCAATTCTGGAAGTTTTAGACCCCGAAATAAACACCGAGTTCACCGACCATTTTATGGAAGTAGGCATAGACCTCTCCAGAGTATTTTTCGTAGCAACCGCCAACACCCCGGACGGAATTCCCGCCCCCCTCTACGACCGCATGGAGATTGTTCGCATACCGGGCTACCTGCATTTTGAAAAGGAACATATTGCCCGTGATTTTTTAATACCCAAAATTCTCAAACAGAACTCGCTCTCCGTAAAGCAGTTCAAGGTGGCGGATTCCGCCATAAACGGCATTTTGCGTGAATACACAAGGGAAGCTGGCGTTAGGGAATTGGAGAGAAAGCTGGAGACAATGGCTCGCAAACGTGCGATGGAGTTGGTTTCAAGCAAAAAATTCACCCCGCAAATCACTCAAAAACAACTCTCAACATATTTGGGCGTTCCAGATTTTGCAGGCCCTCGCCTTATAGACGAGAAGCGAGCGGGCGTTACAACAGGGCTTGCTTGGACTCCTGTTGGCGGAGATGTTCTGCATATAGAGTGCATACTTTTGCCCGGCAAAGGGAAGCTGCAACTGACGGGTCATTTAGGCGATGTGATGAAGGAGTCCGCTCAAATAGCCCTTTCTTTGGTCAGGGAACGCGCCAAAGAATATAAGATTTCAGAGGAAAAATTTCGCAAAAGCGATATTCATCTGCATTTTCCAGAAGGAGCAACTCCAAAAGACGGCCCTTCTGCCGGCATAGCGATAACCATAGCCATGCTGTCTGCTTTCACGGGCAAGCTGGTTTCGCCTTTTATAGCCTTCACCGGCGAGGTAAGTCTTATAGGCCGTTTAATCGCGATAGGCGGCTTAAAGGAAAAATCCTTGGCCGCTTTGGATTCCGGCGTAAAAAAGCTGATTTTGCCCAAAGACAACCAAAAAAATGTAGAGGATTTGCCGGATTTGGTTAAGAACGGCTTGGAAATAAAGATGTTTACGCATATAGACGAGGTGATAGAGGAGTTGTTTGGGCATTAACTACGTTTTTTACTAATTTCCTTTCCATGCTTTACGATATAACAAGGGATAAATCGGTGGCGCAAACCCCAGAGGAATTGGTAAGGCAAACTTTGGTTAATTGGCTGATTGAAAAATTAAACGTGCCGCAAACTTTGATAAAAACAGAATTCGCCCTTTCACAGCTCGCTCCAAACGAAAAAGGACGGCTGGACATCATAGTAGCAAATCCAAACAGCGCAAATTTAAGAGAACCTTGGCTTTTAGCGGAATGCAAGGCTGGCAAGGCGGATTTGCAAAGTTTGGAGGCACAGGTGAACAAATATCTGCGAATTGTGCATCCTTTGCATATTGTGCTGGCAATGGGCAATGAATGGCACTTTTTGTCTAAAAAAGGGAACGGATATAAAGCCGTTGGCGAAATTCCCGTGTTTGCCTCTACATTTCTACGTTCTCCCTAATGACTCCCAAATATCTTGCTTGTCAAAAACGCAAAAGTCTTTTTATTTTTTCTTCCATCTTTCCAATCGCTTCATTCCACGGGTAAAAAGCCATGCAAAAAATCTTGATGTCCCATTTTCAATCATTTTCTTGCGACAAAATTCCTGAAATTCCTCGACTGTCGTTTCTCCCCCGACAAATGCCCCATTCTGGTAACAGTAACTGCAATATTTTGCATTTTTACTGCCGTCCGCATCCGTCCCACCGCCTTGAGGGTCTTTGTTTATCGGCATACCGCAACTTTGGCACATTTTCATTATTCTGCTCCTTGTTAAAGTGCTATGGGGTAAATATAGAATGTTTTTGGCGGCATACGTCATTATTTTATTATTCCTTTATTCTTTAATCCATTTAAAACTAATTCTCTAATATCATTTGGTAAATGTTCAATTTGCCACTTAATTTCAAAATCTACTGATCCTCCATTGATT
>JAISSJ010000060.1 GCA_031273195.1 Candidatus Fibrimonas sp. | reverse complement strand
GCGGAGCACGTTGGCAAACCGTTTTTCCCGGAACTGGCGCAGTTCATGACAAGCGGGCCTTCCGTTCAGCTTGTCCTTGCCGGCGAAAACGCTATAGCAAAGGTTCGCGCCATCAACGGCGCAACAAACCCCGCAAAAGCGGAACCCGGCACCATACGCTACGACTGGGCAACCTCAATGACGGAAAACGCCGTTCATTCCTCGGACAGCCCGGAAAGCGCAGCCAGAGAGATAGCATTCTGGTTCAAACCGGAAGAGATTTTTGAATACGAGGCTTTGGATCAGAGAGCGAAGTCTGTCTTGTAAAACAACCCTCGCCCCTATGTCCGGCGTTACGGATTTGCCTTTTCGCCGTTTGATTAGAGAGCTTTCGTGCGATTGCGCACCGCTTTTTGTTTCGGAGTTTTTGCCTGCCGGAAATTCGGTTTTTTTGACGTCTGCGAATTTAAGAGCCGCCAGGTTTGATAGGGAAGAGGAACCTTTTTGCATACAGCTTTTCGGGCATAGCGCAGACAAGCTGGCAGGTGCGGCTTTGCAGGCGCAGGAACTCGGAGCGGCCTTTGTTGAACTCAATGCCGGATGCCCCGCCCCTAAGGTCGCTAAAAAGGGGAACGGCGCAGGCCTGCTGAAGGATTTGCCGAATTTGGCAAAAATTTTGCGAGCCATGAAGGCAAGCATAAAGGTTCCGCTCTTTTTAAAATGCCGCCTTGGATGGGACGAAAATTCCATTTGCATAAACGAGGTTCTGGAAATTGCAGAGGGCGAAGGTGTTGAGCAATTAACCGTTCATGGAAGAACAAAGGAGCAAGGTTATAAAGGGCTTGCGGACTGGAATGTGATAGGAGAAATTGCTGCCAAGGCAAAAATTTCCGTTATAGGAAATGGAGATATAAACAGTGCGGAAAAGGCTTTGGATGCGATTAGAGATTATGGTGTTAAGGGAGTTGCCATTGGGAGAGCCACCTTGCGCAACCCCTGGATTTTTTTGCAGATAAAAAATCCATCTCGTAAAGTTAAACCAAATGAAGTGTGCAACGCCGTATTGCGCTACAACGAACTCATGTTGCAAGACGGCTTTAGACCTACGCAGGCATTGGGCAGATTAAAACAGCTCACCTCAAGACTTTGCCAAGGATTGCCGGAATTTCGATTGAAGATTTTGAGATGTGAAAATCATGATGAATTTTTAGACAACTGGGCCAACCTCTCCGAGAGCGCTTTTTCCTTGCCGTATTCCGTGGGTTCGTAAAACTTTGTTCCTTTTAATTTTTCCGGCAAATGTTCTTGGCCTGCATAAGCACCCGGCAAATCATGGTCGTATTGGTAGCCCTTGCCGTAACCGAGTTCCTTTCCCACTTTTGTCACCGGATTTCTGAATGCTTTGGGTACCGGCAATGTTCCTGTTTGCTTAATGCAACCGTTCACTTTTGCGCCCATTATTTCCAGACTGTTGCTCTTGGGGGCAAGGCTCAAATAAACCGTGAGTTCGTCCAAGGCTATTAAACCTTCCGGAGTGCCCATAAAATCAAAGGCCTCTCTTGCCGAGGTTGCAAGCAAAAGAGCGTTTGGGTCTGCAAGCCCAATGTCTTCCATTGCCATTCGCATCAAGCGACGTAGAATATAACGAGGGTCCTCACCGCCGTCCAGCATTCTGTGCAGCCAGTAAACTGCGGCTTGCACATCGCTGCCTCTCACGGCTTTGTGCAAAACGCTTATCAAATTGTAATGTTCTTCGCCGTGCTTGTCGTAGCGCAGCGGCTTTTTATACTGGATTTGCTCCATGAGTTCAGGCGTTATTTCCGCTTCGCCTTGGATTGTGCCGGCGAGCCACTCCAACTGATTCAACAAAAAGCGAGCGTCTCCGTCTGCTTGCCCTATTAGCTTTTGAACTGCCTCCGTAGATACGCTTAAATCTTTTCTTTTAAGCCCCCTTGGGTGAAAGTGCAGAGCACTTTCCAAAAGGTTTTCCATATCTTGCTCGGAAAGCGGCCCAAAAAGAATGAGCTGGCAGCGGGAGAGCAAGGCGGAATTTACCTCAAAACCGGGATTTTCGGTGGTTGCGCCTATAAGCGTGACAATTCCTGTTTCCACTGCACCCAAAAGGGAATCCTGTTGTGCCTTGTTAAAGCGATGAATTTCATCTATGAATAAGATTGTTTCCCTGCCGTTTTCCTTGTATGTCTTTGATTCGTCCAAAACCGCTTTCACATCCTTTACGCCGCTGGTCACGGCAGATATGGCAACAAAACGTTTTTTCCCGTGGTTCTTAATCACGTTTGCAAGGCTTGTTTTTCCGCAGCCCGGAGGCCCCCAAAAAATCATGCTGGGCACATTCCCGCTTAGAATAGCCGCTCTAAGCATACTTGTTTCCCCCAAAATCCTTTGCTGCCCCAAAAACTCGTCAAGATTCTGAGGCCGCATTCTTTCCGCAAGAGGTATGGATGTGTGCATATGCGATAATTTAGTATCTTTTTTACTATATTCACCTCTATGGATTTAAACGGCATACTTGGCATTGTTCTGTGCTTTTTGGTACTGTGCCTTTGGGGCATTGGTGATATTTCCAATATTCCTCTTTTTATAGACGTTCCTTCCGTTGCTATAGTGTTTGGCGGTACTTTCATGTCAGTTTTTGCAGCGTATCCGGGCAGCTTTTGGAAAACCGTGCCGGGTTTTATGAAAATGTTTGTGATTGTGCGCAAATATGACGTTCCCGGAACAATAACCCTAATGATAGGCTTTGCAGAGCAGGCCAGGCGCGAAGGCATTCTCGCTCTTGAAAATTCTTTGGAAAAAGTTGAGGACCCCTTTTTGAAAAAAGGCATTCAGCTTGCGGTGGACGGAACGGAAAGAACTATTATAGAGAAAATTTTAGAAACGGAAAAAGAGCAGATAGAAGAGAGGCACAAGGCAAATTACGCTTTTTTAGAAGCCTTGATAGCAATGGGGCCAACATTTGGAATGATGGGAACAACTATAGGTTTGGTGCTCATGCTTAAAAATATGAACGATCCGTCGTCTATAGGTCCGGCTATGGCTATTGCGCTCATAACTACATTTTACGGTTCTATTGTGGCAAATATGATTGGTTGGCCCGTATTGACAAAGCTAAAAATCAGGCACAACCAAGAAATGGCGCAGAAACAGGTTATGCTGGAAGGCGTTCTTGCAGTGCAGGCAGGCGAAAATCCCCGTATTGTGCAATGGAAGCTGTCTGCATATCTTGACCCTGCGACCAGGGCGATACTGGAAGCCTCAAGAGAGAAAGAGAGGCAGGAAGGCAGGAAATAAATGGCTAAAAAGAAATGTCCGGACTGTCCGCCGGGTGCGCCCGTGTGGATGACCACGTTCTCCGATCTTAACACCCTGCTCATGACTTTTTTTGTACTTCTGGTTATCATGGCTAATTTTGACCCGGTTAAATATGCCTTAACCGTTGAAAGCATACAAGGCGCATTCGGAGTTCTTGAGACATTTCCCACCGTTCCCATACACCCTATTGTGAATATTCCCAAAAAAACCGGAGATGAGCAAAAGAAAAAACAGAGCTTGAAAGATGCCGAAAAAATAAAGCAAATTGTGCAGACAAAAAATCTGCAAGATGCGGTTAAGGTTGATGTTACGGAGAAAGGCATTGCCATTATGCTCCGGGACCCGGTTGGCTTTGCAAGCGGCTTGGCAGACCTCAAGGATCAGGGCAAGGAAATTTTGCAAGACATCAGTGAAGTTGTAAAAAGCAACCCGGATTTGAAGGTTCGCGTTGAGGGCCATACGGATAATGTTCCCATAAATTCCCAGCGCTATCGCAACAATTGGGAGCTTTCCAGCGCAAGGTCTCTTTCCGTGGTTCAGTTGTTCTCCAGCCAAACCGGCATTAAGCCGGAGAACATGAGTGCGGTGGGCTATGGCGAATACCGCCCCATTGCCCCCAACACAACTCCCGAAGAACGCGCTAAAAACCGCCGCATTCAAATTTTTGTGGACTATGTTAATTCGCCATAGCCTCTAGCCGAATTTTCTACATTTATCACATTAGCGAGGATTAAATGGCAGTAGAAGAAGAGAAAAAACCAGAAGAAAATGAAGCAGCCGATAAAGCCGGTGGTTCAATATTGCATTCTTCTCTTTTCAAATGGGCAATAGTCGGCGTAATCCTTATTTTATTTATAGGAATAGAGATTGGGATAGCCGTTGTTTTTGTGAACAAGTTAAAGGAACCTGCGGAGGCTCCCAAACAAGAAGACACAAAAGCGGCGGATTCGATAAAAAAATTTACCGAAAAAGGAGCTTTGCTTGCTGCTCCAATAGAAGTAACGGTGAATATCAGCGAAGAAGAAGGACGCTACCTGAAATGCGGAGTTCAATTGGAATATGAAGAGAATAATGCCAAACTGGGTTTGGAATTGGATGCTCGCAAAGCGCACATTAAAAACGTTATTATAGATATAATGAGCAGCCGGCCGCTTTCTCAGCTAATGACAAACGATGGCAAAAGAGCTATAAGAGAACAAATAGTAAGTGATATAAATGCGATTTTGCCGGATACGTTAGACGGTAAACCCTTAGGCAAAATTCGCCGCAGCTATTTTGATTCGTTTATGATACAGTAGGGGTTATGGGCGAGATTTTATCACAAGCAGAAATTGACAAGATGATGCAGAGTCTTTCTACTGCTCCAAGTGGGGCGGCTGCGCCTCCAGTTGCAGCACAAGCCTATCAACCCCTTTACGTCGCTGCAAAAACGGATAACAGAAAAGTAAATCTTTATGATTTCACCCGCCCCGACCGCATTTCAAAGGACCAAATAAGCACCCTAAGGAATTTGCACGAAGGTTATGCCCGTTTGCTCTCAACCACGCTCATGAGCCTGCTGAGAACAAACGTCGAAATCAATCTGCAAAATGTTGAGCAACTGACTTACGGAGAGGTAATTAAAAGCATTTCAACTCCCAGTTGCATATACGTATTTCAGATGGAACCGCTTGAATCCAGCGCAATTTTTGATGTTAGCCCGTCTCTCATATTCATTATGCTGGATCGCCTGTTTGGAGGGCAAGGTCGCTCCGTTGATTCTACCAATAGGGAGTTGACGGATATTGAGAAAACCGTTATCTATAAGATAATAGAACGTTCCCTTGCGGATTTGAAGGTTGTTTGGGAAAACATAGGGATTTTTTCTCCGAAAATAGAGAATTACGAAATAAATCCGCAGTTCGTGCAGATTGCCCCTCCCGGCGACACTGTTGTTTTGATTACGCTTGAAGTTCGCACCCGCACAGGTTCCGGCTTGATGAGCCTCTGCTTTCCGTTTATCCTTTTGGAATCCATTATAGACAAACTCTCCGGAGAATCCTGGATTTCCGCTCAGAAAACAACAACGCAGGAAACCCGCAGAATGGTGGAGCGGGAGCTTTCCAGCACAAATACCATGCTTCGCGCGGAAATAGGCTCAACTCAACTTTCAGTAAGGGATTTTTTGCAATTAAGCGTTGGCGATGTTATGGTTTTAGACAAGCTTGCGCAATCAGACTTGGTTATGTACATAGAAGACCGCCCGAAATTTCTGGGAAAACCCAGCGTTGTGGGCAGAAATAAATCTTTCCAGATCACGGGCATTATAGATAGAGAGGTTGGCGATGAAGACTAGCGGAGTTATATATGGCAGATGATGGCGGCATATTAAGCCAAGACGAAATAGACATGCTCACCAAGAATTTGCTTGGAGGCGGTGGTGCCCCTGCTCCGGCTGCTGCGGCGGCTGCCCCGGCTGCCCCTGTTGAAAACACGGCTGAGGTTGCACGTTCATTTTTCAAAATAATATGCGAGCAGGCATCAAGCGTTGTAACAACCGTGCTGTCCCGTGCAGTTGATTTTCAGCTTCAATGGCTTGTAGCCGGCGAAAACTCCGTTATACCGGACGAGCTTACAAGCCAAAGCCTTAGCATGGATGTTAACATTAAGAAAGATGCCGTGGGAAAAATGTCTTTTGCCATGAGCAAACGGGAAGTTGCCACCCTCTCCGACCTTATGCTGTGTGGTTCCGGGCACACCGATTACAATGAAGACCATAAAGATGCGATTTGCGAAATAATAAATCAAATTACAGGCTCTTGCATAACCGTAATGGATACGCAAATCCATATGTCAATGGATTTTGGGCAGGCTGCTGTTAACGATTTCAGCGGGAAAAACGACTTTAAGGGTGGTGCAGTAGCAACTGTTCTGGTTAAGATAGAGGAATTTCCGGACCAAAAAATCTTAATAATTTTGGACGATAGTCTGCTTTCCGGAATAAGGGCCAAAAGTTCTTTAAAAACTGCGTCTGTCGGTTCGGACACAAGCCTTGCAAGTCTTGGGCTTTCCATGCCGGCGGGTTCTTCCGGTGGCGGCGTAGCTCCTTCCGGTGGCGGCACTCCGGTTGCTGCACCCCCGGCTTTTACGCCTCATTCAGGCGGGGTATTCGGCTCCACCGGCAATAAGGCTCTTGATTTATTGATGGATATTGAACTGCCTATAGTTATAGAACTTGGCAGAGCGCAAATGAGCTTAAAGAGAATTTTAGAGCTTGGGCCGGGTGCCATAGTGGAAATGGACAGGCTTGCCGGTGAACCTGTTGATATTTTGATAAACGGAAAGGTTGTTGCGCGCGGCGAAGTTGTTGTGGTAGATGAAAACTTCGGTGTTAGGATTATATCGCTTGTTTCACCGGAAGAAAGGTTGAAGTTATTGAGATGAGACTGCTCTTATTAATACTGCTGATAGGAATTCAAACGAATGTTTTTTCGCAAGATTCTGCATCTGTTGCAAAAGATACCCTTTCCGCTGCGGCAAAACAGGATTCTGCGATAAGTGCAAACAAGTTTGAAGCCCTGGCTCAAGCCTTGGGTGAAGGCTACCAGCCGCCTGCACCCATAACGGACAACTACCAGCCACCGGATCTCGGAAAAGTTGCCATTCGCATGACTGTGGGGCTTGGCGTTATATTGATACTTTTATATGTGCTTTACGTTTTGGCGAAAAAAGTTCGCAAGGTGGAAAGCCCAAGCGCAAACAACCAGCAATCCGTGATTCAGCTTTTGGATTCCAAATTTTTGGGCGGTGGAAGAACCATATTTTTAATCAAGGCCGGGGTGGAAAGGGTTTTGGTCATTGGGGCTTCCCAGGAAGATATGCGCACACTTTCTGAAATTCAAGGCGAAGAAGCGAAGCTTATTTTAGAAACTTATAATTCTAAACCGGTGACAGCGGCCCAATTTTCCGCAACCGTAGATCATTTGCTGCGTAGATTTAAAAAAGAGGGAGGGAGCTGAATGCAGCGTAATATTTTAATGCCTATATTTACGCTGCTTATATTCGCAACTCCGGTTCTCGCTCAAACCGCCGCTCCGGACATCCCTCTGCCTCGTGTGACATTCGGGGTTGATAAGGCTCAAAGCGTAGAAGATGTTTCCGTGGCTCTTGAGATTGTGGCCTTGCTCACCATACTCTCCCTTGCGCCGTCCATAATAATAATGATGACAAGTTTCACCCGCATTGTGATAGTGCTGAACTTTGTGAAGCAGGCTCTTGGAACTCAAAATTCCCCGCCTAATCAAATGGTAATGGGTTTAAGTTTGTTCTTAACTTTTTTTGTTATGGCCCCTACTTTTAACAGGGTAAACGAAGAAGCCATACAGCCGTATTTAGCCCATGAGATAGACTATCGCGAGGGAATGGACAAGGCCGTTAAGCCGGTTCGCGATTTTATGCTCAGGCAAACATCCGAGCACGACTTGGCTCTGTTCATAAGGGCTTCGCGCCAGTCTAATCCGAACACGATTGAAGATTTGGGAATGTGGACTATAATACCGGCATTTATAATTTCGGAATTGAAAACCGCTTTTATAATAGGCTTTCTGATTTATATTCCGTTTTTGGTTATAGACATGGCGGTAGCTTCTATTTTGATGTCTATGGGCATGATGATGTTGCCGCCGATGATGGTTTCAATGCCTTTCAAGTTAATTCTATTTGTAATGGTGGATGGTTGGAACTTAATAGTACAGCAACTATTGCTATCTTTCCACTGACTGCCGGGAGTATGAAATGGTAACCGATCTTTTTGTTGTGGACATTGGGCGCAAAGCCATGCTTCTCATGCTTTACATGTGCGGCCCCATGCTTTTAGCAGCCCTTTTTGTAGGCTTATTCATCGCGCTTTTCCAAGCCGCAACCCATATCAACGAAATGACAATGACATTCATTCCGAAAATTTTAACCGTGGTTCTTGTGCTAATGTTTTTCTTGCCCACCATGCTGGCTTTGTTCAAAGATTTCTTTATCAATTTAATGGCTATTATACCAACTTTGTATCATTGACTTTTTTCGCCATGCCCCAAAAAACAAAAATACTGTCCCTTCAGGGAAAATGGCTGGGAAGCACCACTAAAACCCTTGAATGGTACAAAGCACAAGCCTTAGCGAACAAGGGCAAGTTTGATTTGCTCGTGCTGCCGGAGCTTTGCCACACGCCTTATTTCCCCTTTGAAGAAAATGAAAGGCATTTTGACCATGCCATAGCAAAAGACTCTGCAATCATAGAAGAATGGAAAAATATCGCCGAGCTTTTGAAATGCGTTCTGGTTTTTCCCTTTTTTGAAAAAAGAGCAAGGGGAATTTACCACAACAGTGTTTTCGTCTTTGAGCGAGACGGCTCGGTTGCAGGCTTTTACCGCAAAAGCCATATTCCAGACGACCCATGCTTTTACGAAAAATACTACTTCACTCCGGGCGACACGGGTTTTAAAACAATCCCAACAAGTGCAGGAAACCTAGGCGTTTTGATATGCTGGGACCAATGGTTCCCCGAAGCAGCCCGCATCTTGGCTTTGCAGGGAGCAGACATTTTGATTTACCCAACAGCCATAGGGTGGGATTCCAACGAACCGAAAAAACTCTACGCCCGTCAGTTGGATTCGTGGCAAACCGTTATGCGTGGCCATGCCATAGCCAACAGAATTTTTGTTTTGGCCGCAAACAGGGCAGGCAAGGAAAACAACCTGTCTTTCTGGGGAAATTCATTTATCTGTGCCCCCGATGGTTTTGTGCTCAAACAACTCTCTACGGAAATAGCGTCAATGGCTGTCGCTATAGATTTTGAGGAGATAGAGCGGAGCCGTGCAATTTGGCCTCATTTCAGAGACCGCAGGGTGGATTTGTATTACGATATTCTGAATATGTGGAATGAGCAATGAGCGAAATTCGTTATCCAGCCGAGTGGGAAAAACAGGCGGCCACTTGGCTTGCTTTGCCTGTAAATGAACAAAATTGGGCACCTCGCAGGGAACGGATAGACGCTTTTTATTCAAAACTTATAGACACTGTTTCCCGGTTCCAACCCGTAAAAATTTTGGACAATTTGCAAATTCCGCATAACGATATTTGGATTAGGGATTACGGCCCGTTTTTTGTTGAGTGCGGCGGCAAGCTAAATGCTGTTAGCTATGAGTTTAACGCTTGGGGAGAAAAATTTCCGCCTTGGGATTTGGACAATGCCGTTCCGAAAAAAATTGCAGAGCTTATGAACATTCCGCTCAAAAAAGAATCTTGGATTTTGGAAGGCGGTGCTATGGAATTTAACGGCGAAGGCCTTTGCCTAACAACCGTTCCGTGTCTTTGCGGAAAAAAGCGAAACTCAGTGGAGCGGGAAAAGGAACTGCTTAAAGATTTGCAAAATTCGCTTGGAATTAAATCGCTTAAGATTTTGCCAAAGGGCTTGGATGGCGACCACACAGACGGCCATATAGACAACCTTGCCCGCTTTGTCGCCAAAAACCGTGTAGTCATGGCTGCGGGCTTTGAGCGGGAAAAAAAAGAGATTGAGACTTGGCTCGGCGAACATTACGAAGGGGCAAAAGTTGATACCCTGCCGCTCCCGCCGCCTGTGCCCGCATCTTATATGAATTTCATATTTGTAAATGGCGGTTTGATTGTCCCTTTGTATAATTGCGAATCGGATTCTTTGGCGTTGGAATATTTTAAGAGTGTATTTCCGGACAGGGAAGTTATTGGCATGGACTGTTCCGCCCCCATTGAGGAAGGCGGGAGTTTGCATTGCTTGTCCAAACAGGAACCGTTTATTTTGTAAATTACTCTTGTGAACACCCTCCCTCTGGATGCTCTGGAATTCTTGCGTCTCGCAGACATACGCCTTATAGCAAATGAATACCTGCCCTTGCTAAAAGACCCATTGAAATTATCGGAAAAGCTGTCCAGGAAATTCAATTCTTTGGAACGCCATGCTCTAATTCACTATCTTGAAATTTTGCCGAGAATAAGGGAAAAATTTTGTTTGCCTGAACCGGATTTAATTTGCGACAAACTTGCCTATGAACAAGCGACGGCTAGGGATATTTCCGAATATAAGGCTAAACTGTGGCAAAGCGGTGCGAAGATTGCGGATTTGTGCTGCGGCATGGGCGGGGACAGTTTTTGGCTGCCTGCGGGCATTGTCGCAAGCGGCGTGGATATAGCACCGGAGAAGGTTTTGATGTTCAATGAAAATATGGAACGCTTGGGATTGCCTAACAGGGCTGTTTTGCAAAATGCTCTGGAAGTTGAAGGCGGAGATTTCTTTTGCATAGACCCCGCTCGGCGAGATGGATTAAATCCGGATTTTGAAAGCATATTAAAGCTGTCTAAAAAATTTTGCGGCGGAATGATAAAACTCCCGCCGGCATTTCCCGAAGATGAAATCCCAAAAGAAAGCGATGTTCTTTACTTGGGAAATGCTACCGATTGCCGGGAATGCCTTATGATGAGCGGGGTGTTCGGGAAAGGGAGGATACGTGCCGCTGCAATTTGCAAAGATGAAACTTTTGAATGGCTGTGCGAGAAAAATGAATTGCAGAATATAAGTTTAGAAGTCAAAAATTTAGGTGCTTTTATTTTGGAGCCAAATCCCGTTTTGGTTCGCAGCCACTTGTTTTTGAGCGAGGCAAAAAAGTTGGGTCTTTGGCAAATAGATTCAACGCTTGCATATATGTCTTGCGAGAATTTGCCGCCGGAACATAAGGGATTTGCCGCATACGAAGTTATAGAGCAGAGTTCGCTTTCCACAAATGAAGTTAAGGCTATGTTGAAAAAACACGATGCCGGCAAAATCACAATAAAAAAGCGTGGTGTTGAAGTTGTTCCTGAAATGGAAATTCGCCGCCTTGCCCCTAAGGGTGAAAAGGAATACATTTTATTCTATACAAGAATTTCAGGCAAGAAGCGGGCTATTTTGGCACGACCTTATCGTTTTCCAGCGTGAAATCTAAGATTCTGATTAATTTGTTTACCATTTTTTCCATTTCCAAAACCAACTCCCTGTTTTCCTTTGAAACATCTTTGGTTTGCAGAGAATCGGAATTTTCAAAAAGCATGGACTCTTCATCTTTTTTGTATATAAGGCGGTAATTGCCGTAGTTCAAGGTTTTATAACCGAAGTGGGTGCCAAGCGCAAAATCCTTGCGTTTTTTCAGCAAACTGTGTCCCATAAAAGGATTAGGTTCTTCTATGCCGGCAAGGTCTAAAATGGTCGGTGCTATGTCTATTTGGCTTGCTGAAACGGTGTCTGTTTTTTGCGGAATATCTTTGCCTGCTATGACAAAAGGAATATGGGTTGACGAATAATAAGCACCCCCGCCCATTGAGGAATTTCCCTTTTCTCCAAGCGGAAATCCGTGGTCTGCCAAAATTATCAGATAGGTGTTTTCAAACCAAGCCTCATTTTGAATGGAATGCACAAAACGGGCCAGTTGCCTGTCTGCGTAATTCATTGTGTAAATCACTCTCTCCTGTATGGATTTGTTTTTTTCTGCTTGCGGCATATTTGCGGCAAAGTCAAAAGGGTAGTGGTTGCTTCTGGTTATAAAGGTTGCCAAGAAAGGCTTGCTTTTATTTGCAAGGGAGTCTTTCACAAAGGAGCTTGCGAAGTCCCAAAAAAGCGAATCGTCCTCACGTTCACGGCTATAATGCTGCTTGTCGTACCATTTTGCCATCCACACGCCCAAATTATCCCACGCCGGGTCTGCCGCAGAAAAAAAATCCGTTCGCCAACCGGCATCACGCAGGTAAAAAGCAAAACTCGGCATATTTATAAACGGCAAATCCGTCACTTGCATTTTTGTGGAATGAGTTGGCATTCCCGTTAGAGACGAGAGCAGCCCGCCAACGGTAGGCAATCCGCTGGTATGCATTCGGCTAAAATTCAAACCTGTGTTCATTAGGGAGCATAAAAACGGTGAAGATTTTTTTACATCTACATAGCGATGAGATTCTAAAAACACTATTATAAAATTATACTTCTTCCCCTCTCCAACCTCTGCATTTTTCGCCTCTTTCCATAGCGGATATTCTTTTGAGAAAACAACATCGGAATTCTCTTCATCAATATCTTTCCAAAGTTTATGATATTCCAAAATTTCCTCTTCGCTTAAACTGGTGTTCTTGCCTTTTTGGGCGAAGTTGACAATTTCCTTGTAAATCAAATTCACAGCCGGAGTTAATTTTTTCAAGCGAAAGCCACCTGTCCAAATGACGTGCAAAAACAGCCAGCAGCACAGATAAAATACCGCTGTGCCTATAAAGAAACTGCGGAGCGATGTTTTTTTGCCAAGATAGCGGGAAAAGAGTTTATTCAAAAAATAGAGAATCGGAGGCATTAGCAAAAGCACTGCCACTTGCAAAAACGGTATGCTTTGGTCATAAGCAAAATAAACCCAAAACATTTCTATGCTTGACGGGTCTTTATAGGCATCCATGAGTGCAAGCGAAACGTGCGAACCCAAAAACCGTTGAATTTCATGGTCAAGGTAAGTTAAAAAAAGGATTATCGCATGGAAAGTTATAAATGTGATTTTTGCATAGCGTTCACCTTTCGCTATTGCCCACACCACAACCCAAACGGCAAACGAAGCCGCAATCCACATATAGTCCCAAGCAACAGCGTGAAAAATATACCAGTCCGGTTTATTTACAAAGGGAATGCCAAAAGGGTCGTTTCTGAACAGCAGCAAAACCCTGAGCACGGCATGAGCCACCCAAAAAGCCAGTGCCGCAGGCAGCAACGCCTTAGCGACGGTGGCTGGTTTTGCGAGGAAGGACATTTTGTTAATTTAGGAATTTTACGCCACACGTGTAGAGGCGTTACCCGCAACGCCCCTACGGTGGTGGCGGTCATCGTAAAACAGGGCAGACACGCAGGTCTGCCCCTACGAAAACCGTCGAAATGCCCCAAAAACCCTTGCCAACCCCGCAAATTTTTTATTCACTCGGCCAGAGCCTCGTTCGCCCCTTCGGGGTCAGCCTTCGGCTGTTAAAAATTTCCTAACAATGCCTTGACAGGCACGGAAATTTTTTCTATATTTACCCTCAATGCCGCATTTCACCCAAATAACGCCTTTAACCAAACCTGGCTGTGCCAGCTTTTGGGTGTATTTTGCGGAAACCGCAATTTTGACCCCCCCCCCCCCCCTTAAATAGCCCTCTAAAAATGGCTGCAAAGGCCTCTAGGAGCCTGTTACAGGCACGTTACACGCTTTGGAGTTCAAAAAGAGGGGTACAGTCTCAAATGCCTAAAATGGGGCTTATAAACGATATTTTCTACCCCCAGCTAAACGCTCGGTGCAGACAATCACACCTCAATCATAGGAGAGTTCATTATGACCAGACAATCATTCCTCGCAGCCCTGTTTGGGGCTTTGCTATCCACGGCGGCTTTTGCACAAATGGGCATACCCACCAACTACGTAATCACCGCATATCCCCAAGGCGTCGGGGTGGAGCCTACTTTCAAGGCTAACAAAAACGGTAGCACAACGCCTATGGCAACCGGAACAATCTCAAATGTGCTTGCCGCTATAGCAGCGGATGCGGTTGACCCTCTGGGCAATAGGATTGCTGCTGATATAAAATTCGGAGACGGCGGCGTATTGAACTTGAACATAGCTACGGCACAAATCAATGAAAACTGCAATTTTGTGCTTTCGGGCAAAATAACCTCCGCCAGCGGCAATTCTACCATCAAAATTAGCAATGCTTCCAGTAGCATAAGCAGCGAAGCCGATATTGCCAACACCTCAAACAGCGGATATGCAATTCACAACAGCGGCATATTGAATATTTTCGGCGGCAAGGTGGAAAACACCGCAAGCGGCAATGCTGTTTACCATAACAACGCAAATCAAAGTTCATTTTTGCTTGGCCGCTCGCCTGAGATTAACGGGAGCATCTTCATTTCTTCGGGAAACCTAAGAGTCAGAACCGACTCAAATTTATTCATTTTTGCTCCCGAAAAATTGACAAAACCATACAGCATCACGCTTGAAGAACCTATTATTGCAGGTCGTTTAGTGGTAGCACAAGGCAATCTTCATGCCAGTTATGCTAATTATTTCACGCTCGCCAATCCAGGCCATGATTTGGCGGTAAGCGGCAATGACCTTGTGGTTGGAGGAACAGCAACTCAATACACCGTCACTTTTAAGGGCATGAACGGCGTAGTGCTAAAAGAACAATCCGTAAATTACGGCGGTGCAGCCACCGCCCCAACGCCTCCCAAAGTAGATGGCTACACATTCAAGTCGTGGGATAGAAGGTTTGACGATGTAACAAGCAACATTATCGTTAATGCGGTGTATGAACTTGGTCCTGCTACTTCTTCCAGTTCGGGAGAAGGCTGTAATAACATGGCAGGCTGTCCTTCTTCCAGTTCGGCAGGGGGAAGTTCCAGTTCTGTTGGTATTTCTTCTAGCTCTTCTTCAAGTTCATCAGGCGGAAGTTCCAGCAGCTATGACCCCACGCCCATTGCTAATCATCCAACGCCTGCTATTCATTCCGAAGCCGCCACAACATACTACACCATGAAAGGCGAGCCTGTGGGCAGCACAAAGCCGGCAAAACCGGGAATTTATCTGGTTAAACAGGGTGGTTCTGTTAGGAAAGTGGTGGTGAGGTAGATACAATTAGATAATTATCCATCTCTGCGGTGTTCAAAAATTACTATATTCCCTACCGTTAGGGAATATTATGCTTGATGAACCTAGAATGCGAAATGCATTATTAACACCGATGCCAGTACCGAGTGCGAGTGATTGACTATATTATAAACATTTGACTGAGATTTGCTAAATTTTGCTTATGTTGTTTGTGAGAACCATTTTATCCATGAGGAGATTCGCATGACTGAAACCAAAGGAACTTTCACCGACTCAAGAGACGGCAAAGCCTATAAGACCGTCAAGATAGAAGGTCAGACATGGCTTGCCGAGAACCTGAATTTTGAAGCCGAAGGATCCAAGTGCTATGGCGACGACCCAAAAAACGCCGAGAAATACGGTAGGCTTTACAACTGGGAAACAGCGAAGGAAGCATGCCCCGAAGGGTGGCATTTGCCGAGCAATGACGAATGGAAAGATTTAATCAAAGCGGCTGGCTTCAACATGTCAGGAAACAATCTGAAAGCAAAGAGCGGATGGCGCAGCTTCAAAGGCACAGACGAGTTCGGCTTTTCCGCCCTGCCGGGTGGCTACGGCCATTCGGATGGCAATTTCAGCAATGTCGGCATCTACGGCTACTGGTGGAGTGCCGATGAGTATTTCAACGACAACGCTTGCTATTGGTTTATGTGTTTCAACGAAAGCTATGCGAGCAGAGGCGACAACGGCAAAAGCAATCTGTTTTCTGTTCGTTGCGTACAGGATTAAGGTGCGCTCGCCAAAAAAGACTACGCCGGCTTGCAGGCATTTTTTAGTCTCAAAGACAAATAGACAAAATGGATGTATATTGTAAAAGCGTCGTTTGTCAGCGAAAAGCGGATATCATGCCTATATTATTTCTATATTTACCCTTTAAATGCCGTTTTTGCCCCAAAATCGCCCCTCGCTAGAGCCTCATACGCAAGCTCTACGGCACTTTGCGTTTTCTATATTTACCCTTCAAATGCCGTTTTTGCCCCAAAATCGCCCCTCGCCAGAGCCTCATACGCAGGCTTTACGGCACTTTGCGTTTTCTATATTTACCCTTCAAATGCTGTTTTTGCCCCAAAACCGCCCTTCGCCAGAGCCTCATACGCAGGCTCTATGGCACTTTGCGTTCAGGGGGTCAAAAACCTATCCCAAGTCCGTTTTCGTTGATTCTAGTGGCATTTCTGCTCAAATAAGGGCATCTTTATTCCAATCACTCACATCACACATATCCACCTTCTCGTCGCCCCCCACTCACCCGCCCCCCCCCCTTTCCCAAGGATTGGCGGGGGGGGGGGGGGTCAAACCACATGCCAATAGCTCTTCTCCATCTGAGAAAAAACCGCTTATTTGGCACGGAAACCCTGTTTTGCCAATAAATTGACGCATTTGTAGCACAATTAGCAAATTTTTGG
>JAISSJ010000053.1 GCA_031273195.1 Candidatus Fibrimonas sp. | reverse complement strand
TACCAGCGTTCCGCAGACATATTTTTGGGCGTTCCGTTCAATATTGCCAGCTACGCCTTGCTAACCCTGATGCTTTGCCAAGTGCTTGGCTATGAACCCGGAGAATATGTCCATACATTCGGAGATTTGCACCTTTATAAAAATCACCTGGAGCAAGCGGAATTGCAGCTTTCAAGAGAACCTAAGCCTTTGCCAAAAATGAAGATCAACCCGGAAGTGAAAAACCTGTTTGAGTTTAAGCCGGAGGATTTCGTTTTGGAAGGCTATGAACCTTGGCCTGCGATTAAAGCGCCTGTTGCGGTGTGATGCAATTCATGCCCGCCGTTGAAAACCATGAATTTTCCGCACGGCAGGGCGTTTGAATAAAGAGCTAGGTCACCCAGCAAATCTAATATTTTGTGATATGCGGGTTCGTTCTCAAAACGCAAAATATTTTTTCCATCGCTGTGCAAAAGCACACCGCAGTCTTTTAAATTTTCGGATAAATTGGCGGTTTGCAATTCCTGCTCAAATATAAATGTTCTCGCTAAAAAAATCTTTTCAAAATCTTCGGCTTTTTTTATTTTGACGCTTGCATCAAATTTTTGCCCGAATCTGTTTATCGCATATTGTATTTCCAATTCCGGACCGGCGACAAATTTCAAGGAGCGTTCACCGGTTTTTATTTCAATCTCTTTTTGAGAGGGAGTGTAAAAATTTAAATTTGCCGGAGCGCAGTGACCGGCAATACTGTTCAATTCCTCTTTCCATAATTTTGCGCTTCCATCTAAAAGTGGCAATTCTCCTTGCGGAGCATACAATGCAAATTCGCAATTCGGAAAAGCGAGGGCTGCCGCGCTCAAATGCTCCACCCCTATAATTTTTTTCCCCGAAGCGTGGATTAAAACCGTGGTTCTGTTTTCATAAGCAACTTTAAAATTCTTCGGTTCCTTTTCGCCGTGAAACCAGCAAATTCCGCCTGCGCTGGAATTTGCATTTAGCAATTCAACAGATGCCGAACATTCTTTGCCGGATATTCCGTAAGAGGTTAAAATTTTACCTTTCAATTATAATTTTTCCCTTAGCTGTGTTTTTTCCATCTGCCGCTATGTAATAGTATAGCCCCGGAGCGACAAATTTTCCGCTTTCATTTTTTCCGTCCCAAACAACTGCCCCCCCCCGCAAATCTTTTCCTCGGAAAAGCCTCACTCGCTTGCCGGAAGAATCTAAAATATACACGGAAGATTTTTCGCTTATAAAATTTATTGTTACAGAACTGTGTACGTTTGGGCGAAACGGATTGGGATAGGCTACGGGTTTTGGCGAACCGCCCTGCATATAACCCGAAGCACTGCGAACGAGTGCGGTTGAATAAACGCTAAGTCCTAAATCATGCGCAAAATAAACCTTGCCTTTTACGGTATCTATGGCTATGCCATAAACAATTTCGTTTAAAAGCCCATCTTTAATCTTATATTGTTTTGCTATTAAGCTATCCGGCGAATTGTTTATCTGTGAAAATGAATATGCGCCATCGCCGAGAGTACTAACCCACAATCCGTTTTGGGCATCGGTATTCAAATCGGAAATCATGCCGCCGCCAAAACCGCGAATATAGCTCGGTTCTTTCCATTCATCGTCTTTTTGAGACAAATAAAAAATTTTGGATTCCGAAACGGCCCATAAAACCCCTTTGCTGTCAAAAGCAAAATCTGTTGGCGAGTCAAAAGGCAGTGTCCATTTTTGCTGCAATGCCGGAGAAAATTTATTTTGCGGAGTCAAGTAAAAATCTACGCCTCCCCCTTTTGAATCCATAGAATATTTCCAAGTTGCATAAATTTCCCAATTTCCCGCTTCTCTTTGGCGGGTTATAATGGCAAAAGCAACGGGAGAAGAAGCCTCCGCAGGTTTAACGCATATGGAATATCCGCTGTTGTTCACAAAACCAAGTCCATACTTAGATTCGCTAACATAAGAAAAAATATAACCCGAATAATCCGGAGCGGGAACTAGGCCTTGAACTATTGTCCAGCCTTCATCAGCAAGATTGCTCCATTCCGTTGGGCAAGTATTTCCTGTATTACGGGAATGAAACCAGTGCGTGAACTGCGCTTCTGGAAAACCATTGTTAAAAACCAAAAGGCCGGCTCCCCATCTTCCCATAGCAAAATTTCCATCAGGCAGTAAAGCCAAGGAGTTTGAAGTTGCATCTTTTTGATTATCATAAAAAGGGCTTGTATTTGCCGGAAAACGCCAGCCCCATTCATCGTTGCGTACTCTGACAAAATAATCCGCATCGTCATCAATCCCCCAGATAATCATATTATTCTCATGCAAAGAAATGGCTCTCGCTCTTTGCAAAGGAAAATCACTTGAAACGCTTGGCGTGTACGGGGGTTTTGCTTCTTCGTCAAAAGGTATTTTTTTATCCCTTGCTTCTATCCATGAATTTTGATCTGCTAAAAAATTATCTCTATGGATTTCTTTCCAGTCCATGCGCCTTTTCCATACGAAAGCACCCAAATCAATCCATATGCTATCGTTCTTTACGGCTACTCTTTTAATTTCGTATTCCTCAAGCGAACTTGAACCTATTTGCGTGAGTGTTATAACGGAGCGACTTTGTTCATAATCAAAAAAAGCTATGGCCCCCTCAAACGGCAAAATAAGAATATTCTCCGCTCTTTTTCCCAAGCCTTGTAACAGATTTCGTTTTTTTTCCGCAAAAGAATTATTTATAATCTCGAAGTTTTTAGAATTTTTATTTTTGCGAACCAGAATTCCGCTTTTTGATGCCGCTATAATATCATCGCCCGGCAAGGCAAAAAGCTGAAAAAAATCTGCCGCTTTCAGATTATTGTTCCCAGGCATATAAGTATTTACTGTTTTGTTGGTTAAACGTTCCTGCAATCCCCATGCAAAAGCAGCCCACAGAGTTCCGTTTTCCATAAGCACAACATCACGAATTTCATTTTGTTTCGTATAATGCGTCCACTCTTTGGCGCAAACCAAAACTACAGCTACTATGAAAAAAAATATGCGGAACATAGGGATAAGTTAGAAAACTTAACGGATACCCAATTTTTTAAGAGTATCGTTTATTTGCTTCTCTGCGGCTTCCAGAGATTTATCGCCCGAGCATTCATTTCTGTCGTGATATTCAAACTCTTCCCAGTTCCTTATGCTTGTGTTGGAATCGGCTTTGCCGCGTTTTATCTTTTCGGCAAACTCTTCTTTTGACAAGCAAAAATAATGATTTATCCATGCTTTATCCCAAACCGGTTTTCTCTGAAAAAAATCCAGATCAACCAATTCCTTATTTGAATTTCTGACATATTTTGCCGAAGGCAAAACGGAATGCGGATTTTTAAAAATGTAATTTTCGCCAGGCTTAACTATTGATTTTACGTGCATATTGGCTTCAAAATCAATGTCCGAATATTTTCCGAATCGTTTGGTGACAAAAACATTCTCGTAATTTTCAAAACCCGAACTGCCGAAACAGCACCAGTTTACCTCAACCACAGATGTATTTTCCGGAAACGAATTTAGCCAGTCAACTGCATTTCCTCTCACAACTAAAAATTCATCCAAATCTAAAAAGCCGAGCCATTTTGTTGAATCTGCAAGTTTACGGCTAAAATGAGTGTATATTTCGTTTTGCATTCCGTTTACCTTGAAATCCGCAGCACTTGCAATGCCAAGTTTTTTCCAAGGTTCCAAAACCTCTTTTATGTTATCGCCGGACATATCGTTGATTATATAAAAATGTTCTACGCCTATGGAGTAATGATAGGCCAGCCATTCATTTAAATATTTGGCAGAATCCTTTATCAAAAGAAAGAGGCTTAAATTATGCTTTGAGGTTTTTATTGAAGGGAATGCCAAATCCGCAAGAACGGCAGAACGGGCAATTTTTCTCATTCTAAAATGGAATCTCAGTAGCCTAAAAAATTCTTTAACCAAAAACATTAGAACCTCACAACAATTACATCAGGCAATTTCCTGATATATCCGGGGTTGGGATAGGGCGGCATAGAACGGGCTTCATTTATGGCCTGTTTCAATTGTTCATCGTTTGGTGCATAGAAATTTATTCCCAGAGTACGCATAAAGTCCAAGCTTCGCTCTGCTCCTCCGCGCGGGTCTTGCCCATATCCAAAAAAAGAATGCCCTATCGTTTCTCCCTGCAAAAAATTTGTCCGGAATTTTTCAGCAATCTTGTATTGCGCTATAATAGCAACCGGCAAATTTTCATTGTCCGAATATGTTTTAATAACAATGTCACGAATTTCATAAGCCAGGCGAACATCTTCGTTATACCGCATCTGGTCTGAATAAAACAGTTGAGCCGTTATTTGCGCCTGATATACGGCGGTGAGCAAGGCGAGAATTGCAACGGCGGAGGCTGCTTTTTTTGAACAGGTTTCAATAAGAAAGAAAAACATAAATGCAAACGCAAGAGGCAAAACATACATGGCTCTCATTGGCACAGTATTACCTCCGAGAATTGCAAGAAACATGATGCTAAGAGGAATGCATATGCCTATAAATATATATATAAACTCCCGTTTGCATTTTATAACTTTAACCATAAAAAATACAGCTATCGGCAACAACAAAATATTTCCGAAAACTTTTGAGTTATTAGTTATAGTCTGGGCAATTTCCGCATTGGGTATTATCGGATTTACAAGTTCCTGCAATTGAGGAATGTTTCCTGTGCTCACTACATAGGCAAGCCCTAAAATACGGAGAAAGTTTTCTTTAACAGGTCTTTGCCCCCACTGATTCATACTGTCAAAATATTGCAATTTTTCAATGCCAAATACCGAAGGGATTAGGACTCTGTCTATTATGGAATAGACAATCATTGCTCCGATTAGCGTTGCCAAAAGCTTCAGGCATAGATTGCGATAAATTGAGGGTTCATAATCCGACGTTTTAAACAAAAGCAGAAAACAGATAAATACGCCGCAACAAAAAAACGGAACCATTGCCTGATATACCGAAGTCATAAGAATGAGCAGCAAGAAGGCGAAAATAATTTTACCGGTTTCATGAGCGAGAAAGCCTTTAAACAAAAGATATATTGCATAAGGGCAAATCAAAACCATAAGTGCTACTTCTGCCGATTGAAGCGTAAAGTAAAATTGTTCTGCCCAAATCGGCGAAGTCATAAAAACAAGAGTGAAAGGAATAAACGCATTATTTGTATTTGTATTTTTGCTGAAAATCCCGATAATGTATGCCCAAGAAACAGTAAAAAGCCAAATAAGGCAAAATGTGCTGAAAAATGTTGTAAAGGGATTGAATTCCTTAATATGCAACAACCATTGCAAGGCGGTAATTCCAAAACGTCCTATTTGTATAAAGTTTTCACGTTGTAGAGCTTGATAAGCCATAATTTGTTCGGTATCTAAACCAATGCAGTATTGAAACAGTTTTATCCCATAGCAGAAAAACAAGGCTATAGTAGTTACGACAAGCATAAGTATGTTGTTTTTACAAAAATCGCAAAAGCTCTTAAAATTTATATCAGGGAAGTTTGGAATTGCTCTCATGGCATTGAAATTTAGAAAATTTTTTAACTATATAGAATAGGTAAAGGCTGAGAATTTATTTAAATTTACTCCTCGCAATATGTTCCAGCGTTACCTTCAGTATTATCAGGATCAGGTATATGACCAGGATAAGCCGGAACAGCCGGAATGGGTTCTATATAATCTTCAATGGCTAATCCATAATATGTTTCCATTAATTCTGCAATTTCTTCATCCGTAAGCAATGCAACACCATTGCCGACAACACAAGGAATCGGCAAAATTCTTGTGCTTTTATCAAGTTCCTCATAGTACTTTCTCAAATACTCTTCCCTATGAAAACCGTATTCTTCTAGTGTCATTTCTGTGCCGCCTACATTGCAATAAAAATAGCCTGTACTGCTCGCCTCAGTGTATTCCGAAAGTTGTCCGGAACCAGGCACATACCAAGGCAAATGACTGTAAACATAATCCCAATCAATTTCTCCAGTATATGGATCTAAGTCAACAACAAAAACCAATTTTCTTTGTCCGCTTTTACAGATTGAGTCAAGCTCTTCATAGTCATAGCTTGGCTTGGCCGCCTTTGTGCAACCAATTTTGTCATCCCCACCAGTGCTGCAAGATAAAAATGCAACGGAAATTGCGAGCAGCATAGCAAAAAGAATAGTTTTCATATATTAAATATAGATTTTTTTTTGACAATGAGAACAAAAAAGGAGAAAATGGTGATTTTTTTGTCATTTTACGTGATATTTTCTAAATTACCTTCATGAAGGTCTCAGTCTTAGGAACAGGCAGTTGGGGGCTTGCCTTGGGCAAGGTTTTGCACGGGAACGGGCACAGTGTTGCGTTTTGGACTCCATCGCTTACGGAAGCGGAGTTTTTGGCAAAAGAGAGGGAATACAAAGATAAATTGCCCGGCATAAAACTT
>JAISSJ010000022.1 GCA_031273195.1 Candidatus Fibrimonas sp. | reverse complement strand
TATAAAAGATTTGCATTCCATTTACAAGGGGCTTGTGCAAAAAAACCTGAATGAAAGCTGGCACGATACCGTTCAAATTTACGATGATATTCTGAACAGTTTCCGCATGGGAACGCTTAATCTTGAAAACCGCGCCATCGCAGAGCGTTTGTTCTGGTCCATCGCCCGCAAAGCGAATCGCATAGTAAAGGATATGCGTCATCCCCCTTACGAACTTGATGAGCTGCCCAAACTGCTGGCAGAAAAATACTTTGGCAATTTCTCCCTTTTTCAGAGCTTGCCGGATGCCTGGGCTATAGACCATATTTTTCCGATCATGCCGCTTTTGCGTTTAAATGAAGAACCCACCGTGGACGTGACCATTCAAGACATAACCTGCGACAGCGATGGAAAAATTGAGTTGTTTGTAAGTCGCGGCGAGATAAGCAGAACCTTGCCGCTTCACACTTTAAGGGAAAAGGAGCCTTATTATCTGGGCGTTTATCTGGTTGGGGCTTATCAGGAGATACTGGGTGATTTGCACAATCTGTTCGGCGATACGAATGTTGTTCATATATCCTGCAAAAAGGATTCTTACGAAATAGAGAAGATTATAGTTGGGGAATCCATTTCCGATGTTTTGGAATATGTGAATTTCTCGGACAAGGTTCTAGTGCGCACAATGGAAAACTGGGTTAAGGACGCAATTCAAGACGGCAAAATCTCCAAGCAGGAGGGCCGGGAGTTTTTGAGCATTTACCGCTCCGGGCTGTATGGCTATACTTATTTGGAATAGCCGTCTGCCAGCAGAAGGGCATCTTTTAGGGAATTGGGGTCTGCTTTGTTTTGCCAGGCTATGTCAAAGCCTACTCCGTGGTCAACGCTGGTGCGTAGAACGGATAGCCCAAGCGTGGTATTCACTCCGCCCACTTTGCGTTCATTGCCTAAATTAAAAGCGAGGGTTTTTGTCACCACGTGTCCTTGGTCGTGGTACATAGCTATTACGCCATCATATATTTTGCTGTGCAGTTGCGGGAACACAACGTCGGCTGGCAGGGGGCCTATGGCGTTGATTTTCATGGAGCGGAGTTTTTTCACGGCGGGCATTATATTCAGCATTTCCTCTTTGCCGAACAAGCCATGTTCGCCGGCATGAGGGTTTATTCCTGCAACCCCGATTTTGGGATTTTTTATGCCTTTGTATTTTTTCAGAAATTCGTTTAGCAGTTTTCCAACCTTTACAATTCGTTCAGGCTTGGCCTTTTTTATGGCCTCTGCAAGAGATACGTGCGTACTAACATGAGCTACCACCCAATCGCCGTGAACAAGGGCCAGCACGGGTTCCTTATCACCGCACATTTCGCCTATAAACTCTGTGTGTCCTTGAAATTTCGGGATTGTTTTTTCCACTGCTTCTTTGCACAAAGGGGCAGTTACCACTGCTGCCAAATAACCCGCTTGTGCCCATTCAACGGCCTGGCGAACCCAAGCTATGCTTGCAGCACCGGCCGCCTTTGAAACCTTCCCCGGTTCAATTTTTCCGGCAAATTCTTCGCTATTTGCGCACACAGGAACTCCACCCTTGAGCGTTGTGCTTGCAATGCCCAACTTCTTTCGGCATTCTTCAAGTATCCTCATATCGCCAACAAGTGCCACGGGGTGCCGTGTTTTTGGCAAATTCGCCATAAGTTTAAGGCAAATTTCAGGCCCAATGCCATTAGGGTCGCCTATGGTTATAAAGATGGGTTTTTTCATGGGGCTTCACATCACCTTTGCCACGGCAAACACCATTCCGGGCCTGAAATATTTCCCTGCGGTGTATTTCAACGCCGTGCTGTGCAGCAAGGCGAAAAGCTCGGCGGCTTTAACCCTGTGCTTTGCGCAAATGCTTTTGAACTCCTTTTCAAACTTGCTCAAATCTCTAGGCAAGTCTGGGGAAATCCTGCCGTCTTCAAGCAAGGCACCGGCTTTTTTCAAATCGACCAAAAGCGTTTTTGTTATTATTTTGCCCATATGCAAACGGCAACTTCCGTTAAAACCTTCCGGGGCGGCAAAGGGAATACGTGCCTCCTTGTAAAGATTGCGGAAACACGCCTCAAGCAAATCATCGGCCTCTCTTTTCAACCCGTGCATATACATCGCAGTTGCAAGGCTGTACTGAATGCCAATCCAAACATCATGAGCTTGAAAGTTGAATTCGTCAAGAGGAGAACCGTCTTTATGCACGAGGTTTGCAGCTCCTATTAAGGGGCTGTTCTTTTTGTAGTTGGTGTTGTAAACTTTTGTCAAAGCCCGCTTTGCCTTTTTTGAATCCATAATCGGTTCCAGGCCGAGCAATCGCAAATATGTATCTGCGGCAAGGGCATCTGCAAAAACATCTTCGCTCACACCCTGGGTTTTGGACACATAGAAAAGGAAATACCCCTCTTTTTCGTTCCATAAAACCTCATGGAAGGTCTTTTGAGCATCGTTTGCCCAGTTGCTCCAATGGGCAGCGTGTTCGCCATCGCCTAGGGTCTGGGCAATCTTTGCCGCCGCCCTCAAACCCGCAATCCACAGCGAACCGCAATAAACAGAAATCCCGTGGCTTGCCAAATTGTCAAAGGTATCGTCTGTTCCGTGAGTGAGCGGAAATACCTGCCCCGGTTCAACAAGTTTTTCCAGATATTCCATTGAAGCATAAACCGCATCCCTGCAATAGCTGAGCACGGAAATATCGCCGGTCATCTGGTAGTGCCTAATAACCATCAGAACAAATTTCGGAGCGAGGTCTTTCCATTCTTTTACGTTGTGCCAGTCGTAAGCATCAGGAGCGGCATCAAAAGGGCTGCCCAAATCGTGGATAACCGCTCCTCTCACCCCCCTTGGCCCCTCTAATTTCGGGTCGGGCAAATCTGCGTAAGGCAAATTCACATATGAATGGTGCCTGCGAATTTGCGGATTAACCGCCAAAACCGCATCTGCAAAGTTACGCATAACACAGCCGTCCAGTCGCGGCAAAAGGGCGAGCAGGCTAAAGGAACCGTAAAAATAAACATCCAAGCTGTTGAAGAAAGGGTAGTCTGCACATTCGCGAACAAGGAATTTGTCTTCCTTGTCCCAAACGGTGGCTTCTGCCAAAAAGCTCAAAGTGTTGAGCGCTAGGGTTTTGAAATTTTTGCCGGAATGTTCGGGAACAAGGCGGTTGTAGTTGGAGGAAATTGCGGATTCAAAGCGAGGAGCGGCCTCTATGAACTCCGAAAGCATCGGTTTTATGCGGCGGTCTGGGTCGGGGTAAAA
The DNA here is from genome assembly GCA_031273195.1 of Candidatus Fibrimonas sp. Lineage (GTDB taxonomy): Bacteria > Fibrobacterota > Fibrobacteria > Fibrobacterales > Fibrobacteraceae > Fibrimonas. The sequence continues at coordinate 3,950 of JAISSJ010000022.1, read as the reverse complement.
TTCCGTGTATTTTTTCACGCTGCTGAGTCCGTTCATCTTTATCAAGGGGAAGTCCAGAGCCATGGAGAACTGCACCCTTGCGCTTGTGTTTGGCGGGAGTTCAATGGTTACGCACAATGCACCAGCCATGGTTTCCCTGCCGCTATAAACATTTTTCACCCAGTTTTTGCCAACCCTGCCGGAGAGCAAAGCTCCCTTTAGCACGGAGGCTTCGTCTTGCTTATAGAACATGGGTTTAGTGCTTGCCTGTGCAATCACGCCGGGGTTCCAAGTGGCGGCAATCGTCATTCTGCCTGCGCAATCGGCTTCCGACAAAAACTTTTTTGTGTAGAATTCTATGCCTATGGTATGGCGGCCATCGGACTGAACCTGCCCATAGCACCCGGCTTGCGGAAATCTAGCATTCGGTTGCAAAACAAAGGACGAATCTTGAACTCCGTGCCTGTCTTTTACAACATTGTAGCCGCAGATGTTGTCTTGCATTTGGACAATGGTTATTTCCCGTGTTTTATTTGTGGGATTTTCCAGTTGAAAAATTGTCGCATTTACCGGCAAACTGCTCATCCTTTCATTGCCGGGTAGCACAGGGGAAAACTGAACCTTGCGGATTTTCACCGTTTTTTTGGAAATATATTCGGTAGCGGAAACCGGATATAAAGCCGTGTATTCCATAAGTTCCGGGTTGTAGCCCTCTTGTTCTAAAATTTCCTGTTCATCACCCCAGGCTGCTGTTAGCGAACCTTGTCTTTCCGGGGTTTCGCCCAAAAGCCCGTCAAAAAAATCAATCAGCCAAAGTTTTTGAAATCTGGGAGTGCGGTTATTGCTTGCAAGCATCGCTTCTGTGCGGCGGCTCCATTCAATACGCCAGCGGTTCAAGCGTTCTTCGTTTGCGGCGTATAAATCGCCTTTTTTTGTAGCACTGTCCAAAAGAATGGCTATCTCGCTTGCACTGTGACCTTGAGGCACAAGGGTATTGCCTTTTATATCCACAAGCGGAAAAAAAGATAGCAACTCGTAAACCTGTGCGACATTTTCAACCATCAGGGGTGAGCCTTGAATTGATTCTTTGAAGTAGAAATCATTGAGCTTTAAATCGCCGTCTTTTTCACCTCGCACCTGAATTCCGGGCAAAAAGTGCATAACGGGCGTTGTTCCTGCCGGTGTTACGGTAAATGCACTGCCAATTCCGCCAACGGCTATGCCTGTGGTTGAAGGGGTTGTAGTGAGGGGTGTGTACCAGGGTTGAATAAATTCCGCGGCAAGACCCGGTGTCATTAAATCTTTAACGGTGCCTTTAAGGGCAGACTGGGATAGGTATTGTGAAAACATGAGGAGAAGATAGAAATTTACTAGCTTTACTTTATGTTTTTTAGGTTTTTGCGACTGGCTTTCCCGGTTATGGCCATTATGTTTGCTGGCGTTTTTGCAAATGCCACAGACATAAACCCATACGGCTTTGTTCGCTTTAACGGCATATGGAGCGATGGCGTGAGCGGAAGTTCCGAGCAATATGGAATTAGTTTTGCTAGACTTCCCGGAATGTATAACAGCACTATGAATGAACGGGCGAGCCGTTTTGGTTTTGGCGTTTCTCAAACTACTTTTGGCGTTGACTTAGGCGACTCCGCTTATAATGGGACTCTTGTTTTAACAGGAAAATTTGAAGGCGATTTTGTTTATGGTTATAGATTAAAGCACGGTTTTGTGGATTTTTCGTTTCCAAACATAGGGTTAAGCATCTTGTTTGGGCAAACTTTTTCTTTATTTGCTCCTTACGAAGCTCCTACTGTTAATTACACATATTTAGCTAGCATAGGTAATTTATCTGCGAAACATCCTCAAATTCGCTTAACGCAAAAACTCGGCACCACAGAAATTGCAGTGGCGGCACGCAGAGATGGAGACTATCCGGCGGTTGAAGGCAGAATAGGCACAACGGGGCAAATTAAAATCGGTGCATCCGCTTTTTGGGCAACGGAAAAAAGTGCCGGAGTTTCATATCCACACATAGAAGACCATGAACGGGCTTCTTGGGGCATTGCCGCAGATATGTTTAGCTCTATTGGTTTTATAAATATAAGCGGAGAGTTTTTTATGGGACAAAATCTTTCAAGTTATGGCGGGATTTCCAAATCATATCTTTATGACGCAAGAAAATACGGCATAAAATCTATGGGTGGATGGGGTGCGTTGGGCTTAAAAGCAAGCGAAAAATTGAATTTTAACGCAGGCCTCGGTTTGGAAGCAATCACGGAAAAAATATATTGGAAAGATGATCCATGGTTCAACAGAGCCGTTTTTGCAAATGCAAACTATAATATAACCCCTGCGGCTATAATTGCTTTGGAATATTTTAGGCACGATACTTCATATATGGATCATGATGAAGATGGCTTCTACAACCGCATTGAAACTTCCATAACTTACGGGTTTTGATATGAAATACATAAAAATCACATCAGCATTTTGTTTTTCGCTCGTTTGCTTTTGCTGCACTTTCAATGAACCTGCATTACCACAGACTTGCAGAAGTGTTCATTACAACCCTGAAATAGAGTTCTGCTTTAATGATTATATTGTTTATGAAAAATGCGATGGGTTAGAATACGATCCAAGAGATCAAAAATGCGAAAATAACATTCTAATTAAAATATGCTGGGGTTTAGATTACGATGAAACTACGGAATTTTGCTACAATGACGAGGTTTATTCTAAATGCGGTGGGCAAAAATACAACCCAGGAAGACAAAAATGCGAAAATGACATTATACTTGATCCATGCGGGCAGAACAAATATTACAACAAAAGCACGGAGTTTTGCTACATTGAAGAAGTTTATGCAAAATGCGATGGGCGAGAATATGAGCCAACAACTCATTTTTGTTCAAATAATGCACTTTATAAAAAATGCAATGGTTCCGCTTACCATGTGGAACAACAGGAATGTTCAGAAGACGGCTCCACCCTGTTTAATTATTGCGAAGGTGTTTTATATGACCCATATTCAAAATATTGCGTTTCCGGAAATGTAGTTGACAAAGAAATTTTTACGGATTCTAGGGATGGAAAAAAATACAAGACAGTTGTCATAGGCATGCAAACTTGGATGGCGGAAAATTTGAATTACGATGATAGATATGGCAAATGTTATGATAATAATCCTGCAAACTGTGAAATTTATGGCAGATTGTATGACTGGAGAACAGCGATGGAGGTTTGCCCAGCCGGTTGGCATTTGCCTAGCAATGAAGAATGGCGGGAATTAGTAGATACTGCTGGAGATGATGCCGGAACGAAATTAAAGGCAACGGTTAGCTGGAACTCCGATGGCAACGGCACAGATGAATTTGGTTTCACCGCTCTGGCGGGCGGATATGGCCGCCCTACGGCCGCTTCGATTTACAATTTTGTAGCTAAAGGAATGTATGCTAACTTATGGAATTCTACGGATCCGGGTTTAGAAGCTTACAACAGCCGTTCTGTAGCTATGTATGATGATTTGGGTTATGTTTCTACCGATAGAGTAACTTCCATATCTTATTACCTCGCGGTCCGTTGCTTGAAGGATAAGCCATGAATTGAAATTTTCTAAATTAATGTAAAAAGAGAGGTATGTTATGGCTACGGCGACAATGGAACCGGAAATAAGGATAAATCCAAGCAGAATTGAAGATGCCTTGGATGCTATAGGGCTTAGGGAAAAAGCGGAAGAGCTTTGGGATATACTGTATGAAATGGAGGTAGATAGAGAACTGGAACTGAGTTGGGAAGAGGCTATGGAAGGGAAAACCATGCCAACAAACGAAGCTATAATCGCAAACAGAAAAAGGGTACTTAATGAAAACTAGTGAAATAACAGAGAGATGCGATAGACCCCCCCCCCCCCCCCCCCCCCCCCCCCCCCCCCCTCCCCCCCACCCCCGCCCCCCCCCCTTCGGGAGCTCTCGTTG
>JAISSJ010000145.1 GCA_031273195.1 Candidatus Fibrimonas sp. | reverse complement strand
CCGTTTCCCTTTAATTTAAAAAACGGAAATGGCAGCCAACGGTTTTCAAGCTTTTCCCAACGACAACGGTTAAGTGTCATTTGAAAACAGTCCGCCCCGCCTTCTTCGGTTTCCATAGGGATAATAGTTTCATATCCTTCCGAAAAAAAATCATCTTTGATGTCTTCCCACTTATAGGCTTTGAATTTGCCATCTTCTTCAAAACGGCCTACTTTACCGCCGGTCAAATAACCAAGCAAAAATAAATCGTGTTTTTTTACATAAATTTCATCTTCGGAAAATTTGTGGGCGATTTCCAATTTTAGCGATTCATCTTCAATATCGAACCATTCATGAAAATACATCTTGAAATTATCGTTAAAGTCAATTTCTAATGGAATAGTAAAGTACTGAATACCTGTGTTTGCAATTAAATTCATAAATGCTCCGGCTCAACTGAATGTAGCGGTACCTTAAAATTAAAAAAGGCAAGGTTTGTTACCTTGCCCCTCCGTTGTCTCTTGATATGTAAACTTTTAAACCTGCTTTGTGCCCAACTTCGAGTGATACAAGTACTGCTAATTTGTGCAGGCATAACTATGATAGAGCCTCTACCAGAGGCTCCGTAAATCATTTTATCGCTTCTATTTTCCATTGCGGAGCTTAATATAGAAAAATGTCCTGGATGTAGCGAACACTAGAAAAACCGGAATTGTAGTCGCGTTCCCAGTCCGCGCGGTCGCTGTCGTGGTACATGCCCCGGAAGTAACAGTCATAGCTACTGATCTCGCTGGCAGTCCACCAGAGGCTGCGGTAGCCGATGCCCTCAAAACTGCCATCCGAAAAGCCGAGACCGCCCGGCAGGGCCGAAAAGCCGAACTCGTCTGTGCCGTTGCCATTCTCACTCCAGCCATTTTTCGCCTTTAGCTTTTTTCCGGCGATGTCTTCCCACCCTGCAAAAATTACAAGAGTTTGCCATTCATCATTAGTCGGCAAATGCCAGCCTGGCGGGCAAGCTTTCTTTGCCGTTTCCCAATCGTAAAGCCTGCCATATTTCTCTGCGTTCTTAGGGTCGTTGCCATAACACTTTGACCCAGGGCAGTCAAAATTCAGGTTCTCGGCCATCCAAACCTGCTCACCTATTTTTACGGTCTTGTATGTTTTGCCGTCTCTTGGGTCGGTGATGCGAGTTTGTGGCATAGTACACCTCAATCCTTCAGACAACGCACGGAGTACAGGCCGGACTTGCGCTCCCGGAACCAACTTGCGTCATTGCTGCGGTAGTACATACCCCAGTAGTAGGCATCGTTGCCGCTGTACTCGCTAGCACTCCACCAGCCACCGTACTCACCGACACTGCTGAAACTGCCGCCCGAATTGCCGTTGCCGCCCGGCAGGGCCGAAAAGCCGTAATTGTCTGTGCCGTTGCCGTTGTTATTCCACTCACTCTTAGCTTTCAGTTTTGTTCCTGCCACATTTTCACCGCCAACTGCATTATCCAAAGCTTCATACTCGCTCTTGCTTGGCAAATGCCAACCTCCGGGGCAAGCATTCTTAGCCATAGCCCAACTATACAATCTCCCATATTTTTCGCAGTTTGCCGAATTGTTACTATAGCATTTGCTGCCGCTTGCGTTGAAATTCAAATTCTGTGCCATCCAACTCTGCTCGCCGATTCTCACGATTTTATATTTTTTGCTGTCTCTAGGGTCGGTGAAAATGGTAGCATCGTAGTCGTTTTGTTTGCCGGGCTTTACGATTCTATAGTCTTGGGCGGGCTTTGCTGTCTTTTCGGTAAGGCTCCTTGGAACAACAGGCGAAGAATACGAGTGAACAACTTTGCCCATTCCTCTGCAATTGCTGCACTCCAACACCCCTTGCCCAAAACACACGTTGCAAGGTGCATTAACCCATTGAGACACAGGAACACCATAGACATACTGATATGTCATAAATTGAATGTATCCGCTACCATTGCAGTTATGGCAATTATGCTTGGCATTTCCATAGCAATGGGTGCAAATGCTGGAAAGGTTTGAGCAATTATCGCCGTCGCAGTTATGCGTAAGCCACTTTTCCGCATCAGAAGACAAATATATGCCGTTGCCCCCTCTTCCCCCGTCTTCCCAAAAACCAAACCACGAATCGCCGCTTTTCCATACATACATGCCGTAGCCGTGACGCTTTCCGTTTTTCGTTTCGCCTACATAAGTAGCGCCGTCATCCCAAGACAATGTTTGAAACTTATACTCGGAATAATCGCCGGTTGAGGGATAAGTTCCTGTAGGTTTGTCATTTGAAAAATCACCATAATAAATGACATTGCCGTTTTTGTCATAGCAAGTTCCTTTACCAGACTTATTGTCGGAATACCAATTGCCTATATAAGCAGCGCAATTATTGCTATAGTTCAAAGCATTGCCTTCACGAGCTAAAAATATCCCATAGCCGGTTTTGTCGCCACCAGACCAGCCGCCAAAGTAATAATCGCCACTTGTCCACATATACATACCCAATCCTTCACGGTTGCCGTGTATAAGCTGGCCTTTGTAAGAGCCATTGTCATAGTTTATATTGACCCGCACCGTCATTCTCTTCAATGCGGCTCTGGTGTCGCTATTCCAAACAGCCGCCGTTGCCATTTGTGGCAATAAGGCAATGCAAAATAATAAGAATAGCAGATTCATAGGATACAAAATATAGTAAACACTGATAAACTTTTGATTTAAATCCAAGTTTTCTACATTAACCAAAATGCCGGAAGAAGCAATAATTATAGGTTCAGGGCCCGCAGGTCATACTGCTGCGATTTATTTGGGCAGGGCGGAGAGAAAACCGCTTATGTTTGAAGGTTTTATGGCCGGGGGTATCGCTGCGGGCGGGCAGCTCACTACCACCGGAACAATAGAGAATTTCCCCGGCTTTGAAAACGGAATAACCGGAAACGAGCTTATGACGCAAATGCGCGAGCAGTCCTTGAAAAATTCGGTTCGCATAGTTACGGAAACCGTTTGCTCGGTGGATTTTTCAAAACATCCCTTCACATTAACACTGGAAAACGGCGAAAAAGCGGAAACAAAAAGCGTTATAATTGCAACCGGAGCAACAGCGAAAACCTTGAATATACCCGGCAGCAAGGAATTCTGGCAAAAAGGGATTTCCGCATGTGCGGTGTGCGATGGCGCTCTGCCCATTTTCAGGAATAAAACCATAGCCGTCGTTGGCGGCGGCGATACCGCGATGGGTGAGGCGGAGCACCTTGCCAAATTCGCAAGCGAAGTTGTGATAATCCATCGCAGAGATAAATTCAGAGCAAGCCCGATTTTGCAGGAAAGAATTAAAAACAATCCGAAAATAAAGGTTATGTGGAACAGCATCCCGGTAGAATTAAAGGGGAGCAAATTATTGGAATCCGTAATCTTGCAAAATACCCTTACAAGCGAGAAAACAGAACTCGGAATTTCCGGATTTTTTTACGCCATTGGGCATAATCCCAACACGGAATTTTTAGGCGGTCAATTAAAACTTGACGAACAGGGATTTATAGTTACGCAAGCAGGCAGCACAAAAACCAGTGTTCCGGGGGTTTTTGCCGCCGGCGATGTTCAAAGCCCGCACCACAGGCAAGCCATAATAGCCGCAGGTTCCGGCTGTTTAGCTGCGCTTGAGTGCGAAGAGTATTTAATTGGTTTCTTCCGGCTCGGTACTCATGCTTGATGAATCCTCTCTGCTCATATAAACAGTTTGGTTTCCCGCAACGCCAAACATTTTGAAACACCAGAAGCAAAACCTTCTCTGCAATCTATAGTCTGCATTTTTAGTGTATCCATCTGCTTCAATTTCGGCTGAATATCTGGGTGGGGCAAAAAAACCATTGCTTAGCTTAATCTTTTGGCCAGCTTCCAGGTTTTTATCTACTCCGTGCCCTTGAACACGTACCTTATAATCTTTAATCCCATTGGGTCAAATTCCCCGCCCCTTGGGGCGGCTTAAGAAATTTCTATAATAACTGTAATGCGGGATAAAGTAGCCAAAACAAGCGAATATTTGCACAAATCACACAAT